>JACQAM010000005.1 GCA_016194975.1 Bacteroidota bacterium | reverse complement strand
TCGGTCAGGCGGGATTGGATAAAAAATACAACGACCTGATCGCCCAAGCCGACACAAAATTTAAAACGAGCGATTGGGCTGGGGCGAAAACAATTTACCAGCAGGCGAGTGCGGTGAAGGGTGATGTACAGTATCCGAAAGACCAGATTGCGATCTGCGATAATAATCTTGCGAAAGAAGGGGTCGATAAAAAATATGCTGACCTGATCAAACAAGCCGACGCGAAATTCGGAACAAGCGATTGGGCCGGAGCGAAAATAATTTACCAGCAGGCGCAAGCGGTGAAGGGAAGCGAAAAATATCCTGCCGACCAGATCGCAATTTGTGATAAGAATATTTCGCAACTTGGAGTGGATAAACAATATTCTGCTGCGATCGCTGCTGCTGATGTTTTATTCACAGCGAAAAACTGGAGCGGTGCAAAAGAGAAATACCAGGAAGCATCAGGAATAAAACCCGGAGAGCAATATCCGAAAGACCGGATGAAGGCATGTGATGATGAACTGGCGAAACTTTCTTCGCTCGATCAGCAATACACGGCTGCTGTTAAGCGCGGCGATTCTGCAATGGCGATCAACGATCTTGAAACTGCCCAGACCGCTTTCACAAATGCAAAAAATCTGAAGCCCGCAGAAAAATATCCTCCACAAAAACTCGCGGAGATCGCAGGGTTGCTCTCTGAGAATTCCAAAGACAAAGCGTACCGCGCGCTCATTGCGAAAGCCGATTCACTTCTGAAACTGGATTCGTTGATCGATGCGAAAAAAGTTTACCAGTCGGCGCTCGTGCAAAAACCAAGCGATGAGTATCCTAAGAAAAAGATCGCCGAGATCGATGCGCGATTGTCGGATATTAAATTCCAGCAGGCGAAAGATGCGAAGTACAATAAGCTGATCACGCAGGCGGACACTAAATTCAAATCGAAAGATTACAAGGGAGCGAAATCACTTTACCAGCAGGCGCTGCAGGAAAAACCGCTCGAGATCTATCCGAAAACACAGATCAACGCCTGCGATGATGCGCTCAATCCGAAAGTGGTCAAAGTTCCGGATTCCACAAAAGTTGTGATAGGCAGTGATGAATATGTGAGTGATCTTGTAAAAAATTATCCGCCGGGAGTAACCGAAACGCAAATGAAAGAAGAAGGCGCAGAGATAACCAAGCGTGTTGTTATTGTCGGAAACAAAGGATGGGTGTACACGAAAAAAGTTTATTCATGGGGAACATTTTATTTCAAAGATGAGCAGCAGATCACGCAGGCCGCGTATGATTATGATACCAATGCAACGTGGGTGAACAAACAGAACACCGATTACCAGAAAAATCATAAATAGTTTTTTCCTGACTAATCAATTAAAAAGGTCATTGGTTACTGGTTAATAGGAAATATTCAGACAAGCCCCTAATGACCAATGACCAATTACATTCAGGTGTATTGTGCTTTTTTCTTCTGCCAGAGTTTTATTTTTTTGCTTCCCTGTGCTTTTCCGTTCTTCTGTCCTTTCTTGAAATCCTTTTCAGCTTTCCTGCTTGCTTTCTTTTGTCCTTCCGCAATTTTTTCACTTGGATTTCTTTTGTCATTCAGGTAGCGGTGCGATCTTCCTTCGGAGTTACAAGCGTAAAGCCAGATGGAAAAAAAAAGCATGTAAAAAAATGCGCGCGTCTTCATGATCGTAATAACGTTCTGCGATGGAAATTATTTTTCGGGCTCGATCAATGGCTCCCGGATCCGCCCGCTTTCTTTTTGTCGTCTTCAATCCTGTGATCGAGAAATCCTTTAAGCGCTTCCACATCTATTCTTTTCGCCAGAATATTTTTCTTCTCATCGAGCAGGAGGATTGTCGGGGTGCTGAACACATCATAATAATATTTTGAAGTGGCCAGTTCCTGCGCATCTTTCCCGCATACATTGATCCATTTCAGTTTGTGTTCACGAATGTATTGCTTCCAGGTTTTGTAATCGAGTTCTGAATAAACAGCGTAAACTTCAATGGACACGCCTGCTTTTTTCAGTGAATCATAATAGGCCTGCAACAGCGGAACTTCTTTTTTGCAATGAGAGCAGGTAGGATCCCAGAATATCACCACGGTATATTTTGCTTCTACTGCCTGCAGCGGTTTCACCACGTTGTTCGAATCGTGCAACAGGAGATTGACAGCAGGTTTCCCGATAAGTGTATAGCCGAGTTGCGTAGAGCGGTTGAGAATTTTTTTCATCTGCTCATCGCTCACCCACCACACCTGGTTAGTGCGATAATATCTTTCCACGATGTGAACGAACACCGCATCGAAGCCCATACGTTTATCCGTTTCATAGGTGTACGTGGTGTAATAAACCGTGTACTTGAAAAGTTCTTTCGAAGGACGCGCTTTCTCAATGAGAAAATCGCATGCGGCTGCAATGGAATCAGGATGTTGCGGAATTATTTTATCGAGATAGAATTTAAGTTTGTTCGCGTACACGGGCGTACGTATGAGGCGATCGTCGTTGAAATTCATCCCATCCCAATAATGATTTCTGAAATTCCAATACACGTATGAGGAATCAATATCTCCATTTTCTTTTTTCGGACACTGTGAGTAAGGAAGCTGGTCAGGTTCATCCATCGCTCGCAAAACTTCTGCCATGAAAGTTTCCGGATGTTTGTGCATATAATAATCGCGCTTGTACCATTTCACGGTGCTGTCGATGGCCGACATTTTTTTCTGAAGCATGGCAATGGAATCTTTATTGTTGTGTTCTCTCGCACTCTTCATTTCATTCTGCAACGGTTCCATCTGCGACTGCAGCCCCGAGAGATAATTCAGGTACTCGTAGAAATACTGATTTTCTTTATTCCCCGTCACCTTCATGTTTTTTATCATGTCTGCGGTATCGGTTTCTACCATGAAATGTTGTTCATCAGCAAGGATCACTTCGAAATATTTTTTGTTCGGAAGCACCACGAGATAAATTCCACCTGGCTTCGCGATCGTGTCTTTGAATTCCACGAAACCATTTGCATCCACCTTCAGCGTATCGTCAATGAATTGTTTGTCGCCATAATGATTCGCCAGCATCACTTGGTCGCCGGGCTTCAATCCATTGATGCGGACTTTAAGATCGAATGGAGGCGGATTTTTAGAAGTTGTTTTATGTGAAGGATGAGCAGAGGTGATCATAGGTAAAGCTATGATTGCCAGAAAGGTATATAATACTTGTTTCATAAGTGTTTTTTTGCCTGATTCAAAAATACGAAATGATGTTTTGCCAATGGAAATTACCTCAAAAATCACGCCGATTATTTTGTTCTGAGTTCTTGGTGGGAGTTCTGAAATTTCCGTTTCATAATTTATTTTTTTGCCCACAACGAAGAACTATTTAGCGAGCCGTTTCAGTGCGCGGAAAACCGACCATGAATTTATTCCGATGAAAAGCAATGTAAAAAGTGAACCGTAAAGAATGATCTCCGGAGAAATTCCGCTGTCGATCACAAATCCCTGTTGCGCCATGTAGTGAACGAACCATCTTTTGGTGAACCAGATGAGCGCGATGGATAAAATGAAAACGGAAAGAAAAATTACATTGTAATAATTCACATATCGCATCGCCAGTTTTTTGTAGTCGTAACCAATGCGCGTTAGCGTTTCCAGTTCATAGGAGGATTTGCTCATCAGCAATTGTGAATAGAGAAAGAAAACGAGCAGCGAAAGAAGAAGAATGAGTGAACCGATCGCCACGAGGCAATTCATGAGAATGCGGAGGAACGAATGAAGTTTTCCGTTGCGCATACTGTCCTCGCTCGTTTCGAATCCGTGTTCGGAAAAATAAGTGGCGAGTTCATTGAGCGCTTGCCCTTCGCACTCGATGATCACGCGGCTTGGTACCTGGTCGCCGCGCATTACACCTGCGAATTTTTCATTGGCATAATCAATGAATTTCTGCGGAACAAGAATGGTGTTGATGCGTTCACTGAACCCCGCGAGTTTGCCGCGATATTGTGCAGAACCCAAAGAGCCATGTATGTTGACATCGAATTTTGCAAGGCCCACAACGCTTTCCGTGATCTGTGGTAATTTCTGCGAAGGTGCAAATCCGAAATTGTAAAGTTTTATATAATCGCGCGGGATGATGATCGGAACAGTGGAATCACCTTCCTTCCAGTCCCACTCCGTTGTATTCACATCGAGAAAATTATCCGGCACCGCTTCAAAAAAAAGTTCTGTGTACATGCCCGGCATTCCCTGTATGCCGTTCGTATTCAGGGACGCGCTCACTTTGAAATGACTCGCAGTAAGCGGTGCAACATCTTTCACACCTTTGATCTTTCTCAACGCATCCATTTCATCCTGCGAAAATCCTTTCTGCCCGCCGAAAAGCGTATTCAGGAGATTCACTTCTTTATTGATAACAAGGTATTGCGGTTTGTTCAGGTCGTTCCCGGTGAGCGCGCGGGTTGTGTCAAAATACAACTGCAAGGAAGTGAGCACGAGTATCATTCCCACGAGCGCGCCGAGCACTGCAACAAAAAGTTGCGTACGGCGCTGGTGTGTGAATAAAAGCCGGTTCAGCATTTCTATTTGGAATTTACAATTTACAATTTACAATTTGAGATGCGCACTGCCGGCAATCTGTTTTGCACGAAAGCCAACTCAGAAATTGTAAATCGCAAATTGTAAATCGTACATTCTTCATATGATAATCGTTCCGGTGTAATTGAAAAAATCATTCGGGCCCAGACTTGTCAATAAAAGCCCTGCTTTATTCTGGATGCATTTTTCCATAATGAGGCGTGCTGCTGTGCGTGCATTCGTTTCATCGAGATGGGAGAAGGGTTCATCGAGCAAAAGAAAATCGAAGGGTTGCGCGAGTGCGCGTATGATGGCCACGCGCTGTTGCTGACCGAGCGAAAGTTTTCCGCATACCTGGCCGAGGCGATGTTGCACACCGAGTATTGCGGCATAATGGATGATCTCTTCTTCTTTCAGCGTTGACTCAAGATCATTTTTGAGAATGATATTTTCTTTCGCCGTAAGTTGCGGGAACAAGCGAAGATCCTGGAAGACGATGGAAAATTTTTTCCTGCGCAATTGCGACCATTGGCGAAGCGGAAAATTCCTGATGTCTTCCCCGTCTAATTTTATTTTTCCATCGTAATCGTGCCGAATTCCATATAGCATGGAGACCAGCGTGGTTTTTCCGGTGCCGGAAGCGGCTTCTGCAAGAAGAATAGAATTGGTGTCAAATGAAAAATCTTTTTTCCAGCAGGAATCTTCCGACAAAGGAGTATCAGAAAGCGGAACAGGAAGTACGTGTTCGAAGTCGATCTTCATTTTGCCGCTGATAACCATTGGGTGAGAATCCTGTTCAGTCCTTTTCCATCACCGCCAGCAAGAGTGATGTTTACATGGGAACCGCTTCCGTTCGAAAAAATATGTGCAGAAGAAAATGGTTTGATCAGGTCGAGAAACATTTTTGTTTCATTCTCTCCGAAATACTGTTGTAGTGCAGTGATGAAAGGAGCGGGAAATTTTTCCTGCGCGAGTGAAGCATATCCGCAAAAAGAATTCGTGCTGCATTCTTTCACCACATCATCCGGCAATTTTCCACGGAGCATTCCGGTCTGTGAAAAAGTATCGGCAGCAAAGTAATCGTTCGTTACAATGAGATTTTTATTCTTCGCAACGGCATAGAGTACAAAATCTACTCCGGGAATCTCGTAGAAGTTTTTTTCCATTTTCATCCCGGAATATTCCAGGATGGAATTTACAATGGCGTCATTTGTTATGCCAATGCTTATGGTAGTAATGGGCTGCGCGAGTTCCCGTTCATCAATGACCGTAAAATCATCATTTCCATCAGCGATAATTTTCTTCAATCTCGGATCGTAATCGCTGATATTCTTAAAATCCGAAAATGCAATGGAAATATCACCGGTAAAAAGTTGTCCCAGTCCGACGTCAGAAATAATAAGAGCGGATTCCATCTGGCTCAGCACATCATCATAAGACGCATCTTTTTTCAATGAAGAGATCAATCCATCGGAATTTGCAGAAAGTTGCATGTAGAGAACCGGATCGGCGGGAGCAACAGAAAAGAAATGCGAAGAAGAAGCGCCGGAATTCCTGAGGACATTATTTGCAACGGACGAAGTAGAACTGTAATCTGCAGAAATATTCTCATCGTTGAAATTGATAAGCAATTGGCCGAATCCTTCATTGATCCCGAATGGAGAGATCATTCCGCTCATGCTTCCCATATCGGAGAGCGTTCGATTGTCGAGCAATAAACTGAGGTCTGCTTTTTTCGAATTGAAATTCTCAAACTCTTTATTCGAAAGAATACTATTTTCTTTTTTCTGTGCAAAATATTTTTTTGCAACATCTTCAGCATTTCCTCCTGAACAGGAAAGATACATTCCGCCGAAATTATTCCACGCAATGGTATGACGCTGATCGAAACTGCAGAACCAGGTCTCTTCCACCTGATAAGGTTTGTTCTTCACATTCGTCGAAGTAAGAAACGAAGAGAATTTTTCCGCGTCAGTCACCGCAAACACCAATGCGGAAACTGCATTCTTGTCCTCCTGCGCAAGAAAACCGTAAATATTTTCAGTGAGATCGAGTCCGCTTCCAAGCGGATCGCCGGCGAAAGATGAAATTTGGCCGTCAGAAATTTCTTTCAATACCGGATTACCGATCAATTTCGAAAGATCTGCTTTGGAAGCAAGTGAAGCCACATCGATCTTCATCACTGCAGCAGCTTTGGCGGGAATAAGAATAAGATGAGCATCTTTTTCGCGCGACTTTCTTCCGAAGATCAACCAGGCCCCTAAGGAAAGAATGATCAGCGCGATCAAACCGATGACGATCTTTTTTTTCATGGTTCAGCTGCGATGGCCTTTTCGCTGGTGATCTTTTTTTCTGAAATGGGGTTTGCCTTTTTTTCCGTGAAAATTATTTTTTCTTTTTCCTGAACTTTTAATATCGTAAGCAGGAACTTCACCCAACTCATCCGGAACTTTTCCTTTCTCCACTTCATAGCCGATCAGCCGCTCAATGGCCGCAAATTTTCTCATGTCATCGGGAGAAATAAAAGTAACTGCTTCCCCGGTCGATTCGGCGCGGGCAGTTCTTCCTACGCGATGCACGTAATCTTCTCCGTCGGCAGGAACATCATAATTCAGCACGAGAGAAATATTTTCAACATCAATGCCGCGCGAAAGAACATCTGTTGCAACGATGATGCGGATATTCCTGTGACGGAACCGGCGCATCACTTCTTCGCGTTCACTTTGTTCGAGATCGGAATGCACAGCTGCAACATCAAGTTTCAATCGTTTCATTTCCTTCTCCATGTTTTTCACATTCTGTTTGGTAGAAGAAAAAATAAGCACGCTCACGAGTTCTTTCGACTGCAACAAGTGAAGCAGCAATGGTAATTTCTGTGTGTCATAAACACAGTACGCGATCTGTTTTATTTTTTCTGCCGGTTTTGAAATTGCAATATTCACATGTTCCGGCTCATGCAGAATTTGTGCAGCGAGTTGCCGAATCCGCGAAGGCATGGTGGCGGAGAACATGAGCGTTTGCCTTTTTTTCGGAAGCATCCGCACAATGCGCATGATGTCTTCGTTGAATCCCATATCGAGCATGCGATCTGCCTCATCGAGAATGAGCGTTTGCAACTGATCGAGTTTTACATAGCCGAGATTGAGATGAGAAAGTAATCTTCCCGGAGTTGCGACAATAATATCTGTTCCTGTTGTTAAAGCTTTTTTCTCGCGGTCAAAACTTTCTCCTGTTCCTCCTCCGTAAACGGCAATACTGCTGATGCCGGAAAAATAGGCGAAACCGGTAAGCGCATTATCAATCTGCAAGGCAAGTTCGCGCGTTGGAGAAATAATCATGGTGTGAATACTCCCGCGATTTTCACTATGCAGAATGCGATGCATAGTGGGTAAAAGAAATGCTGCAGTTTTTCCTGTACCTGTTTGCGCACACGCAATGATGTCGCGCCCCTGCATGATAATGGGAATGGCAAGTTCCTGTATTGGTGTTGCAGAAGAATATCCCATTGCATCCACACCATCCATCACCGCATGATCCAGTCCGAAATCCTCAAAATTTGCCATAGGGTGTTAAAGGTAGATATTAGTTCTCAGTTGCCGGTTTTCAGTTTTCAATTGCAGAATTATTGCACAGTAATTATGTTCCGGAAAAATAAAAAAAACGGTATTCATTTCTGAAAACCGTTTTCAATTTTTTGTTTTAAAAAATTGTCAGATCAAGCGGAGCCGGGATCAGAACGCCGCGATCTTATCACTCTGGTATTGGCCCGAAGTCAATTTATCTTTGATCTTAGAAAACGCTTCGATCGTGAAATTCACATCTTCGATCGTGTGAACTGCAGTTGGAATAAGCCGAAGAATAATTTGTCCTTTCGGAATAACCGGATAAACCACCATCGAACAGAAAATATTATAATTTTCACGGAGGTCAAGAATCAGATTCGTCGCTTCGGGAATGGAGCCGTTGAGATAAACAGGAGTGACCGGTGAAGAAGTGGTGCCGATGTTGAATCCGGCTTTTCTCAATCCGCCCTGCAATGCATTGGTGATCTCCCATAATTTTTCGCGGAACTCTTTGTGTTTATTCATCAGTTCGAGCCGCTTCAATGCGCCGACAACTGCCGGAAGCGGAAGTGATTTTGCAAAGATCTGCGAACGCATATTGTAACGGAGATATTCCACCACGTCTTCCGTTGAAGAAATATATCCGCCGATGAGCGCAAATGATTTTGCAAATGTTCCGAAGTAAATATCAATGCCGTCCTGGCAACCCTGTTCTTCTCCTGTTCCTCCGCCGGTGGGTCCCATGGTTCCGCATCCGTGCGCATCATCAACAAATAAACGGAATTGGAATTTCTTTTTCAGTGCAACGATCTCTTTCAGTTTTCCCTGGTTGCCGCTCATTCCGAAAACTCCTTCTGTGAGAACGAGAATTGCGCCTCCGGTTTCACCGATCATTTTTGTTGCTCGTTCCAATTGTTTTTCGAGTGAAGCAATATCGTTATGCGGATAAACAAAACGTTTTCCCATGTGCAGGCGCACGCCATCGATGATGCACGCATGCGCTTCCGCGTCATACACGATCACATCATGACGATCAACGAGACAATCTATTGCCGAAACCATGGCCTGGTAACCATAATTGCAGAGAATGGTATCTTCTTTTTTTACAAGTTCGGTGAGTCCGGCTTCGAGTTGCTCATGATAATTTGAATTGCCCGACATCATACGCGCTCCCATGGGAGCAGCGAGGCCGAATTTCGCAGCGCCTTCTGCATCGGCTTTTCTCACTTCAGGATGATTGGCGAGACCGAGGTAATTATTCAGACTCCAGATGAGCCGTTCTTTTCCGCGAAAGATCATTTTATTTCCGATATCTCCTTCGAGTTTCGGAAAAGTAAAATAGCCGTGCGATTCTTTGGCGTGCTTGCCAAGCGGGCCGCGGTTCTCGCGGATCTTATCGAAAAGGTCTCTCATAATTCAAGATTGTTTGGTAAAAAGCAAAAATAGGATTTTAGAATACGCAAGTCCGGATTCCATTAAGGAAAAATATGAACAGAGATTCATCATTTATTTGACGATCACCGAGGTAAAAGAGGGCAAACTGCAGATTTCAATTTTTCACTTAAAAGAAACAGGAGAAGAAAAGATGACCGGCACTTGACCAACATCATTATTAAAACTGCTCCAGATCATAATTGATTAATGATGCGGATAATAAATTTGAAAATGATAAAACAACTATTATGAAAAGCAAAATTATCGCCATCGCCATTTTCATCTTCGTATTTTTGGTGCCTTTCCGTATTGCATTCCTGGGTCCCGAGATCGCTCATAGTGTGAAATTTATTTTCAGTTTTCTCGCCACGATCATCGGTTTCCTTATAGCGTTCGGGATTGGAACGAATAGGCCATTCGACAGGAAAAAAGAAACTGAACAAAACCAAAAAGAGGAAGAACAAGTCCGCAAAGCGGCATAAAAAAATCCCTGTCATTTACGACAGGGATTTTTTGTGATCAGCACCGGGATTTATTTACGCTGCTTTTTTCTCGGAGAGAAGCAACAGGTCCGTAACAACGATCTCTGTGGAATAGCGTTTCTTTCCTTCTTTGTCGGTCCACGTTTTATTATGGAGGCGTCCGTTGATCGCAACACGGGAACCTTTCTCCATGTATTTTTCGGCGATAGTTGCGAGTCCGTCCCATGCAGAAACATTGAACCAGTTGGTGTTTTCGATCTTGCGCCCTTCTGAATCATTATAGGAATCGTTGCAAGCGATCACGAAGTTGGCGACTTTTTTCCCGGTGTCGAAAGTTTTTACATCAGGGTTACGACCGAGGTTGCCTACGATCTGTACATTGTTTTTAATTGCGTTCATAGATAAATTGTTTTAAAAATTAATTAGAAATTATTTGAATTGATAATTGTGAATTGATTACCGGTGCTGACCAGTTTTTTTCACGCGGCGAGTTTTACAGCCGGAACTTTTCCTGTAGAGAGAAGAATGAGATCGGTGGCAAGAATTTCTTCGCGATGGCGCAGAATTCCTTTTTTATCGTACCATTCTTTCGAGATGTGATTACCGCAGACCATGACTCGTTTTCCTTTGGTAAGATATTTCTGCGCTACATCCGCAAGATTATTCCAGGCGATCACGCTGTACCATTTTACTTCATTCCTTTTTGTTTCAGGATCCGGTTCAACGGATGCGACCGAAAAGATGGCCATGCGCTTCCCGCTTTTGAAGTGACGCAAACCCGGGTTTGTTCCGAGATTGACCACCAGTTTTACATTGTTCTTTTTCATAGTTGCTTTCATATTGAAAAAAATAAAAATTGATTTACGTACTAATTGAATTATGCCTTAAATTTTTTCGCCGACACTTTTTGTTGATCGACGCTGCAAAGGTGTGGTGTGCCGCAAAAGTTATTCGGCTTTCAACTATTTATAGACGGATATAGTTGATTGCAAACGTTTGTACTTGGATAGTTAATTGATAATGAATCTAATAAAGGCAATAAATTCAACCGATAAGAAAAGTCAATTACCCGTTTTCAGTTTGATGAGCCGGATTCTCTGCAACAATTTTTCCAAGAGTAAAAGGAAGTTCTTGTGCATAAACTGCGAAACGGTTGCTCGCATCCTTACAATAAAGAACGGCAACTTCATCCCCGGATTTCAAATGTTCATTCCGGTTATGAAGATCGATCTCGCCTCTGAAATGAATTCCTTCATTTGTTGAGAAGATGATAAAAACCCGACAATCATGATGGCTGGTGCGTGGCATGAAAATTTGTTTAGCAATGGAAGCATCTTTTATAGCTGTAATTCTTCCAATGAAAAGATGGCCGTCGCGGTAATATTTTTTGAGTTGAATGGATCTTGAAGAAATATAGATCAGTAAAATAACGACTGTAATACCAATCAAAACCTCGGTGTCATTTTTTGTATATCTCTGCGCTGAGAATGAGGTTCTGAAAATTACGTAGAAAGTAAAAAATAGAATAACAATGATATAAGTGAATGCGGAAGGGAAATGGAATTTAGTGCCGGCCACATTAATATCACGCGGAGGATCCTTTAAAAGTTCAGGTGGAATTTCAACTTTTCTCATTCAACGAAAATAAATAATATTCATCCTGATTTTCCCTCCAAAAAAATCGCAATATTTTACTCGCCACCCCGCATGAAAAAATAAAGAATACCAATTTCATTCTTCCCGGAATCATAATTAAAAGATAAAGTTATTTTTTCTTCAGATGTCCATGTTCCGTTCACGTTTCTATCTTTACACTTTACACTTCCAAATAAAATAAAAATGGCCTACAACCTGCTCAAAGGAAAACGCGGAATCATCTCGGGTGCACTCGATTCGAATTCCATCGCGTGGAAAGTTGCGGAACGCGCACACGCGGAAGGCGCAACATTCACACTCACGAATGCGCCAATAGCCATGCGCATGGGCGAGATCAACAAACTTGCTGAACAATGCGGATCGAAAATAATTCCTGCCGATGCAACGAATATGGACGAGCTGAAAAATCTTTTTCAGCAATCAATGGAAACGCTCGGTGGCAAAATAGATTTTGTGCTGCATTCCATTGGCATGTCGCCAAACATCCGGAAAAATATTCCTTACGCCGGGCTGAATTATGATTTTTATATGAAGTCGATCGATGTGAGCGCCATGTCTTTTCACAAAATGATGAGCGCCGCTTACCAGCTCGATGCCATGAACGAGTGGGGAAGCTTTGTTGGGCTTTCTTACATAGCGGCTCAAAGAACATTTTCATTTTATTCCGATATGGCCGATGCAAAAGCAATGCTCGAATCCATCGGCAGAAGTTTTGGTTATCATTATGGCAAAAGCAAAAAGGTGCGTGTGAATACGGTTTCCCAGTCGCCTACAAAAACTACTGCCGGTGGAGGAATAAAAGGTTTCGAAGACTTTTTCGGTTATGCCGAAAAGCTTTCTCCATTGGGAAATGCGAGTGCAGAAGATTGCGCAAATTTCTGCGTGATGTTATTTTCTGATATGACTAAAATGGTAACCATGCAAAATCTCTACCACGATGGAGGATTTTCCATGACCGGAGTGAGTACAGAAGTGATGGAGATTGTAGCGGGGAACAGTAAGCAGTAGGCGGCAGCATTTAGCGGCAGCGGCAGTCATTTATTTTTAATAAAGAGCATCTCTAATAACTTCGAACTGCTGCGTTGGGCTACGTCCTCAAAATCCTCATTTACGAATAGTAAATTCCCGCCTTGCATTTCTGTGTTTTTAGAGATGCCCTAAATATTTTTTCCCCTGCAACAATAATATTTTTGTAAGATTTTTTTATCCATCGATAATTTTCTTATTGCCCCATTAGCATATTAGCACATTTCTCCATTAACACATTAGAATATTCCTTGACTTACTCAGTTTTTTTCCGCATTTTTAGTAGCGTCAAAAACGCCCCTTTCCGAAATTGAACCTAAAACGTTTTAAAATGAAAAAACTTTTACTCACCTCATTCGTATTTCTCCTCTCGATCGCTATTCAGGCTCAGAAAATTTATCCCGGTTACCAGGACGGAAAAATCTGGTTCCAGGTGAAGAGTACCGTTCGCCTGGTGAATAATATTCACGAAGATCCGCGTAATCTCCCAATGGGAACTCTTCCTTCTCTGAACGGTCTCAGCAAAAAATACAATTTCACTCATTTGTCGCGCCCGTTCGCAGCAGCAAAAAATTCCCCAGTGCTGCAGCGCACTTTTCTTCTCGAATTCAGTGATGTAAGTAATGTGATGAACATCATCGGTGATCTTGATAAAACAAATGATGTGGTCTATTCGGAACGCGTTCCGCTCGATGAAGAATGTCTTGTGCCGAATGATCCTTCGTATAGTTCCGAGTGGCATCTCGGCGTGATCAATGCAGCTACTGCATGGAATTCTTTTTCTTCCGGCTCAACTATAAAAATTGCGATCGTTGATAATGCGGTCGATCGCACACACGTAGATCTTTCTGCAAATATCTGGGTGAATCCCGGAGAAAATCCTACCAATGGAATTGATGATGACGGAAACGGATACATTGATGATGTGAACGGATTTGATGTAGCAGACAATGATAATAATCCGAATCCGCCGAATGCTACTTTCGATCACGGAACACATTGCGCGGGAATTGCGAGCGCGCGTACGAACAACAGTACAGGAATTGCATCTATCGGTTACAGTTGTAAAATTATTGCAGTGAAAGCAACGGCGAATTCTGCTTCTCCTTCTTCTGTTACGAATGGATACGATGGAGTGGTGTATGCCGTTGCTGCAGGTGCAGATGTGATCAGCATGTCGTGGGGATCGGCAAGCAGTTCTGCAACGGCGCAGAATATTATTACATGGGCAAGCAATCAGGGGTGCGTACTCGTTGCTGCTGCAGGAAATAATAATTCGAGTTCAATTTTTTATCCTGCCGGTTACACCGAGTGTATTGCAGTTGCTGCATCGAATAGCAATGATACCAAAGCAAGTTTTTCCAATTATGGAAACTGGGTCGACATCACTGCGCCCGGAAATAATATTTATTCTACACTTCCCGGAAATGCCTACGGAAATATGTCGGGAACTTCTATGGCGTGCCCGATGGTTGCCGGCCTTTGTGGATTGATGCTTTCATTGAATCCGGGATTGACGCCAACAGATATCCGCAATTGTCTCTCCTCATCTGCAACAAATATTGACGCGATGAATTCTTCTTACATCGGGCAACTTGGCGCGGGAAGAATTGATGCCGCTGCTGCTATGTCGTGCATTAGTGGAACGCTTAACTGGCCGCCGGTTGCTGCATTCACTGCGAATGTCACAACTGTTACTGCCGGCGGATCGGTGCAATTTACAGATCAGTCGGTTTATCTTCCTACTACATGGTCGTGGAGTTTCTCCGGCGGAACTCCTGCAACTTTCAATGGACAGAATCCTCCGCTCATTACTTACAACACACCCGGTGCTTACAATGTTTCATTGACAGTTACCAATTCGCATGGATCGAATACTTACACTGCGCCGAATTACATCACGGTGAATGTTGCGAATGGTTGTACAAAAATTAATTATCCTCCGCCGGGAACATGGAGTCCCGTAAATTATTACACAGGTGCAACAGTCGGACAAAATGGTTGGATCAATGGACTGGAATCGAATCTCGATAAAGAAAAAGCAATGTACTTCGATGCGTCATCAAGTCCATACACACAAATGGTCGATCTGTGGATCGCGTTCGGACTTGCTTATTCAAGTAATCCTGCGAAAATAGTTCCGGTGAAAGTTTACGATGGAACAAGCGGAAGTCCCGGCGCGCAGATCGGATCTACAATGAATCTTACCATGGGACAGATCATGGGCGATGTGAGCAATAATTATTACACCGATATTTCTTATGTGAATAATCCGATCACACTTCCTGCTTCGAAGAAATTTTTTGTGAGTGTAGATGTGACGAATTTAAATTGGCCCACAAATCACGATACACTTTCCATTGTGAGCAATACCACGGGACAGACAACTCCTTCTGCTGTTTGGGAAAAACAAAGTAACAACACGTGGCACCAGTACAATACGGCAGGATCATGGACGCTCGATATTTCTTTGTACATGCATCCGTCGCTCACTGGTGAAAATACTGTTTCCACTTTTACAGCGAGCCCGCTTACATTGTGCGCAGGCAACCAGGTGAGTTTTGATGCTACCGGTTCTACATTCGAAGACACACTGCTCTGGTATTTTCCGGGAACAACACCCATCACATCAAACAACATTATGCAATCGGTGTTGTACAACAGTGCAGGAAGTTACCAGGCAATATTGTATGTGATTGGCGGCGGATGTCATTTGTTCGATTCTTCATTTGTAAATATCACGGTGAATCCGAATCCTGTTTTAAATGTAACGCTCACTCCGAATCAAACTACATATTGCACCGGAACACCGATAGCGCTCGCAGCGTCGGGCGCGAGCTCGTACGTGTGGAGCCCTGGCACGTACCTGAGCGCAACTACGGGTGCGAATGTAACGAGTACGCCCACGCAGAGCATTTCGTACAACCTGCAGGGCACAGGTGCGAACGGATGCGTGAGCAACACAACCATCGATATCAATGTGGATGATCCGCCGGTGGCAATGGTCACTGCGAGCGACACTACAGTTTGCGAATACCAGACACTTGTATTCGACGGATCGGGTTCTTCAAGTTCCACTTCTTTCTCATGGACGTTCACCGGGGGAACACCGGCAACGAGTACCAACTCCACTGAAACGGTTTACTACATCAATCCCGGAAGTTACACGGCGCAGTTGACCGTAACGAATGCCTGCGGAACTAACACGACCACTTCACAGACCATAGTTGTGGGTTGTGCAGGAGTACAACCACTTTCCGCAACAGATCCTTCTGCGTTTTACAACAGCACGATGCAACAAATTGAAATAACACTTCCTGTCCCGAATGATGGTTACACCATTACGATATGGAATGCACTCGGGCAGAAAGTAAAAACGATGACTGCTTCCGATGCGAAAGTGAATATAGGAACTGCAGATCTTGCGGCCGGAGTTTATACGTTGCACATTTTAGATGGAAAAGTGATGCACACGATGAAGTTTGTGAAGGAGTAATTCATTGCCAATTTCAAGAAAGGCCTCCGTAGCGGGGCTTTTCTTTTTTATGGGCATCTCTAATAACTTCGAACTGCTGCGTTGGGCTACGTCCTCAAAATCCTCATTTACGAATAGTAAATTCCGGTTTTTCGGGCTTGCCCGCCTTGCATTTCTGTGTTTTTAGAGATGCCTTTTATTTTACTTTGTTGCCTGGTAAAAAATAAAATGAAAAAAATATTTCAAGGAAGTGCGAAAGGGGAGTTGGCGGTGATGAATATTTTTTTTCTTCCGGAAATTATTTCACCTCCAGCTCCAAACACTTCTCTTCCCCGATATACGCTTCCAGTTTATCGCCAATTTTCACCGGCCCCACGCCTTCGGGCGTTCCTGTAAAAACAAGATCGCCTTTCTTTAGCGTGAAAAATTTTGAAGAGTAGGAGAGTAGTTGGTCGAAGGAGAAGAGCATGTTTTTTGTATTTCCCTGCTGCACTGTTTTTCCATTCACATCAAGACGGAAATCAATATTTTTAAGATCGGGAAAAGAATGTACGGGAAGAAATTTTCCTACGGGAGCAGAACTGTCGAATGCTTTTGCTTTTTCCCAGGGCAATCCTTTCTCTTTCATTTTTATTTGCAGATCACGTGCAGTGAAATCAATTCCTATTCCTATTTCTTCGTAATAGCGGTTTGCGAATTGTTCGTCAATGTGTTTTCCCATTTTCGAAATGCGCAGCACCAATTCCACTTCATGATGAATTTCTTTCGAGAATTCCGGGTAGTAAAATTTTTCTCCTGCTTTCAGATAAGCCGTTTCCGGTTTCATGAACAGAACAGGTTCGGTGGGAACAGCGCTGTTCATCTCTTTAGCGTGTTCAGCGTAGTTGCGGCCGATGCAGATTATTTTCATGGAGTAAGAAAGACGAAATTCCGAATTAATTCGGGGAAAGTTACGAAATACTAAAGTTTACCAAAAGGTATTATACATAACCTATTTTTTCATGCTCAGCCTGATCTTCGTGATGACCTTCTTCGTGTACAAAGGAAAATCTCCGTTCATCATCCAGGTGTAGTACGACGGTTCTTTTTCAAAAACTTCTGTCACCGGTTTCTGGTTATGTTTTCCGAAATTGAAAACAGGAATGTGTTTGTTGTTGTAAACTATTCTTCCCATCATGTCCACATTATTCGTCTTCGAAGAAAATTCAGCAAGAAAATCCACATCACCTTTCAATTCTGAATAACGATCGAGTTGTGCTTCCAGAATTTCATACGTCGCAACAATATCGGCTTCGGCAGAATGCGCTTTCTCCAATGGTTTTCCGCAATAGAACTGGTATGCGGCGGCGAGTGTGCGCTGTTCGAGGCGATGAAAAATATTCTGCACGTCCACTAATTTTCTCGTGCTGATATCAAACTCCACATCGCAGCGCAGAAATTCTTCAGCAAGAAGCGGAACGTCGAATTTATTGGAATTGTATCCGCCGAGATCACATCCTTCGAGAAAATAAAAAATTTCTTTCGCCACATCTTTAAACGTCGGGGAATCTTTCACATCCTCATCTTTTATTCCGTGAATGACGGTCGTCTCGATGGGAATGGAAATGGTTGGATTGATGAGCATGGTTTTTGTTTCGCGGTTTCCATTGACAAGAATTTTAAGAATGGAAATTTCCACGATGCGATCCGATGCAACATTAATTCCTGTTGTTTCAAGATCGATAAAAGCAATGGGGCGGGTGAGAATTAATTTTGACATGGAATAAAGGTAATGCTAATTAACAGGAGATAAAGTTAACCGTTAAGTTGCGAAGAATTGAAAATGAGAATTCGAATATTCGTTCAATCCATAATCTTTCCCCTACTTGAAATGAATTTTTATTTTCTGAAGAAGTTCTTCAACGATTTTTTCATTGCCGCACACGAACCTTTCGCCAAAAATAAAATCATCGCCACCGGAAAAATCTTTTACCGTACCTCCTGCTTCCTGCACGAGCAACGCACCCGCAGCCACGTCCCACGCATGTATGCCATACTCGTAGTACGCATCGAAGCGCCCGCCCGCAACGTACGCGATGTCTGTTGCCGCTGATCCCGGCCGGCGAATTCCCAATGAAGAACGCTGCACATCGGAGAAAAGAGAAATGTATTTTTCGTGCCAGCCCTGTTCCTCATAGGGAAAACCGGTTGCGACCAGGGAATTTTGCAGTTCTGTTTTTTTTGAAATGCATATTTTTTCTCCGTTCATCCATGCACCACCATTCTTCCACGCATAAAAACATTCATCGAGATTGATCTCGTGCACGACTCCGGCAACGGGAATATTATTCTGTAACAATGCAACTGATGTTGCGAAGACGGGAACGCCGTGGAGATAATTCGTGGTTCCATCGAGCGGATCGATCACCCAATTGAGAATTTCGTTTTTTTTCAACGTATGATCTTCCTCCGCAATGAATCCTGCTGACGGAAGAATTTTTTTCAGTCCTTCAACGAATTTTTTCTCTGCTGTTTTGTCCACGTAAGAAACAAGGTCAGAAGATCCCTTGTGTTCGATGTCTAAACTTTTTATTTTTTTTCTTTCTTCACTGACGAATTTTCCAACTTGCAAACTCAGAATCTGCATTTCTTCACAGATGATGCTGAACTCTTTTCCTCCAATGGAATTTTCGAACAAACCGCTCATGTTGCCGGAAGAGGAGGGATGTTTTTATTTTTTTTCTTCGTCCAGTAAACACCATAACTACCCAACAGTATCAGAACGATCGCAATTAATTCTGCCTGCGTCATCCGGAAACTACCGATGTGAAATAAAGTTGTGTTTACGCGGATGAGCTCAATGAAAAATCGTTCCACTCCGTTTGCAATAAGATAAACACTGAAGAGTAAACCGGGTGAAGAGAATTTTTTCCGGAACATCCAGAATATTCCGAAAAGTAAAATGCAGATGAAAGCTTCGTAAAACGGAGTTGGAAAAACAGGATCCACCAACCGGACTTCATTTCCGGAAAGCATTCCCTGCACCTGCGCCATCATGTATTCTTTCGAATGTTCATCGGTGTAAGGATTGAAAACGCCATTTACATTATTCGGATAATCGTAAGCCCAGATCCACTTCGGAAGAAAATGCAACCACGACGGTTGCGGGGATTTATTCACGATTCCCCAATCGCCATCGCCGGAAACGTGGCAACCGAGACGGCCGACTCCGTACGCGAGCATGAGCCCCGGCGCGCATGCATCCATCACGTGAAAAATTCCGAAACCTTTTTTGTGCGCGTAAACAAGAACGGCTGCTCCGCCGAGAATGAGTCCGCCGTACATGGTGAGCCCGCTGAAAGAGAAAAACATTTTTGACGGATCGCTGAGAAATTCTTTGAAATTTTCGAGGATGTGGAAAATTTTTGCGCCAAGAAAACCGAATCCCGCAGCGAGCAAGGTCATATTTCCTACGTGATCGGCCGCGCTTACTTTTTCTTCCTGTTCGATGGGTTCAGCAAGTTTCTTCTTTTCGCTCATTTTCCATTTGAGAAATGCAAGTGCAGCGCCGCCGGCAAGCCCGATGAAAATATTTCCTTTCATGGAAAGCATAAAAGCGCGCGGATCGGCCGAAAAATCTTTTGTGAACGGAATGGAGATGAGTTTCCAGCCAATGAGAAATCCAAAAAAGAATTGCAGGGCAATTTCACCCTGTGTTGCTTTCACACCGATCATCACTTTGCGGAAAGTAGGTTGGAGTAAACCGAGGAGTTCTTTGCGGTGAAGTTCTTTTGCAAATACCCAGGCGCAGAGTAAAAATGCGATCGCTACAAAAAATCCGAAGCTCTGCAATAATTTCAGGAAAGGAATGCTGATGTGAAAGAGATCTTTTACTGCGTCGTAGATGGTTGGATACATATTTCAGTTGTCAGTTGTCAGTTGTCAGGCCTGTTTTGGTTTTCTGTTCAGTGCAGGCAGAAATTTTATTTTCAAAAAAATTATTTCAGTGTTGCTAATAACTCAGCGCCAACAATTCCGTCCGCAGCAATTCTGTGAAGCGGAATAGTAGTGATCCTGTTTATTAAAGACGAATCATGTTCTGCTTTTACGCGGATGTAATTATCGGTATAACCGTACATCATTCCATTCCTGTTTTCCTGTTCGAATAACACGGGCTTCAGCGTTCCTTCATGTTGCGAATAAAAATGCCGGAGTTTTTTTTCAGAAAGCATACGGAGTACTTTATTTCTTTTTCTTCTTTCTTCCACGGGAACAATTCCTTTTAAATTCACCGCATCAGTATTTTCACGTTCGGAATAAGTGAAAACATGGAGATAAGAAATGTCAAGCGCATTCAGGAAATTGTAGGTTTCAAGAAATTCAAATTCTGTTTCACCGGGAAATCCAACGATAACATCCGCGCCAATGCAGCAATGCGGCATAAGCGATTTTATTTTTTCCACTCTTTGCTGATAAACATTGCGCAGGTATCTTCTGCGCATCGATCTCAACATTGCATCCGACCCCGATTGAAGTGGAATATGAAAATGCGGAACGAATTTTTCTGATCGCGCAACGAATTCTATGATCTCATCTGTCAGTAAATTGGGTTCGATGCTTGAAATCCGGAATCGTTCAATTCCTTTTATTTTATCCAGTTCAGTGATGAGTTCAAGAAAATTCTCTTCCTTTTTTTTGTTGCCCGAAATTCCTTTTCCGAAGTCGCCGAGATTCACACCGGTAAGAACAATTTCTTTCACACCGTTTTCAGCAATTTTATTTGCACTCGCGATCACATTTTCAATATTATCGCTCCTGCTTTTTCCGCGCGCGAGCGGGATCGTGCAGAAGGCGCACGTGTAGTCGCACCCGTCCTGCACTTTCAGGAACGCGCGTGTGCGGTCGCCCGAACTCCATGCGCCCACGAATGTACCTGCATCCGCGATCTCGCAGGAGTGCACGGCGGCGAATTTCTTTTTTAAAGTCGATTCGAGAAATTGAGGAAGATTGAATTTTTCTGTTGCGCCGAGAATAAGATCCACGCCGGGAATAGCGGCGATCTCTTTTGGTTTTAATTGAGCATAACAACCGATGATGACAATGAAAGCTTCCGGTGAAACAGAAAGTGCATCGCGCACTATTTTCCTGCATTCCTTATCGGCATTTTCTGTTACCGAACAAGTATTGATCACAAAAACATCGGCCCCGTCGAAGAATTCTTTCTTCTGAAAACCGGCATCAGCAAGTTGCCTTCCAATAGCGGAAGTTTCTGAAAAATTCAGTTTGCATCCAAGTGTATGAAATGCAACAGAACGGGAGTTTTTCATTGGGCGATAAAGGTAATGGTTATTGAGGTATTAGGATAATAGGGAAAAAACCGGTAAAAATCATTGACCGGAAATTTGCCACATAATCGAAAAAGAATATTTCTAATTTTCTTAAAATCTCAAACCCTTATTGCCTCAATGCCCATTGCCGCAATGACTTTTTTGTTCATAACCCTGTTTATAATACACCCCGAGTAGTCCCTGATTCGCCTCCTGCATTTTGGCAAATTTGTTTGGACAAAAAATGGTATGAAAGTTTTCCGTTTTGCATTCTTATTTTCCTCTGCATTTTTCCTGGTTTCGCTTTTTTCAGATTGTGGCGGAGCAAAGGAAGAAAAAGATGATTCGAAGATTTTCCGTTTCAATGAACTCGGTGATGTACGCTCACTTGATCCCGCGCAGGCAGGTTCGTTCGAAAATAACTGGGCATTGAATCAATTGTACAATGGGTTGGTGGAAATGGATACTGACCTCGAAGTTCAGCCCTGTATTGCAAGATCGTGGAGCCAGAGTGACGATGGAACTGATTATACTTTTCGTTTGAGAACAGACGTTGTGTTCCAGGACAACCCTCAATTTCCGGGCGGAAAAGGAAGAAGAGTGGTTGCGTCCGATTTCCAATATAGTTTCGATCGCCTTTTTGATAAAAGAATTTCCAATGCATCGACGCTTGTAGATATTGTGGCGCTGGATGGAAATGGTCAGCCGGGAATTGAAAGTCCGGACGATTCCACACTTACCATTCATCTCCGTCATCCTTTCAAACCTTTTCTCGGTGTACTTACGATGAAATATTTTTCGGTTGTGCCCAAAGAGGTCGTTGCATTTTACGGTGATGATTTTTACCGGAATCCTGTGGGAACAGGCCCTTTCAAACTGAAATTCTGGAAAGACAATTCCAATCTTGTGTTTGAAAAAAATCCATTGTATTTCAAATTCGATGAAAAAGGAAACCGCCTGCCTTATCTTGATCTTGTTTCAGTGACTTTCATCAAAGATCCGGAATCTGCGTTCATGGAATTCACCAGCGGCGATATTGATATGATCACGGGTATTGACGCTATCAATAAAGAAAAAACGCTGGACAGAGAAGGACGATTGACAGGAGATCTTTCGAAAAAATTTGTTCTCCAGTCGGCTCCATTTCTCAAGACCGATTACTTCGGAATTCTCATTGATGAAAATCTTGATATCGTGAAGAACAGTCCGGTGCGGATAAAATATCTGCGGCAGGCCATCAACTATGCAATAGACCGGGAAAATATTGTGCGCTATCGTCGTTATAATCTTGGCACTCCTGCCAATGGGGGATTCATTCCGCCGGGCATGCACGCATACGATCCGGAATTGTTGCACGGATTTTCCTACAATCCTGTCAAAGCAAAACAATTGCTCGATCTCGCGGGATTTCCGAATGGAAAAGGATTGAAACCGATCACACTTTCCACTACCGGAACTTACCAGGACATTGCGGAAGATGTGGTTCACCAGTTGAACGAGATCGGTATTCCTGCGGTGATCGAAGTTTTACCTCCCGCAACTTTCCAGAGTGCGGTCGCGGAAAATAAATTGCTCTTCTTCCGGAAATCGTGGATCTGCGATTATCCCGACCCTGAAAATTTCATGAGTATTTTTTATAGTAAGAATTATTCTCCTGCGGGTGCAAACTACACGCATTTTCACAATACAGAATTCGATCGCCTCTATGAAAAATGCCTGACGGAACAGAACGACAGTATCCGCGCCGATCTTTTCTTTCACATGGACCAGATCATTGTTGACGAATCGCCGGTGATCCCTTTGTATTACGATCGTGTGGTTCGCTTGGTGCAGAAAAATATTTCAGGCCTGCAGGTTGATCCTACGAATTCATTGAATCTTGAAAGAGTGAAGAAGAATTAGATTTTGGAATTTGGATTTTAGATTTTGAATGTTGATTGAGATTCAAACCACAATTTCCTTATTTTTACAACACTCAAAAAGTATTTTGAGTTGATCAAAAATTAATAATCGAAAATCCAAAATTTAAATGGGCGTTCTCGTCGGAAAAAATTCAAAAGTCATTGTCCAGGGATTTACCGGGACAGAAGGAACTTTTCACGCAACACAAATGATCGAATTCGGAACCAACGTTGTCGGTGGAGTAACTCCCGGAAAAGGTGGTTCAGCGCATCTCGATCTCCCGGTTTTCAATACTGTTTCTGAAGCAGTGAAAGATACCGGCGCCGATGTCTCCATTATTTTTGTTCCGCCGCCTTTCGCTGCTGATGCAATCATGGAAGCTGCCGATGCAGGAATTAAAGTTATCGTGTGTATCACGGAAGGAATTCCTGTGAAAGACATGATTTCTGTAAAAGAATATTTACGAGGAAAAGATTGTCGTTTGATCGGGCCGAATTGTCCGGGAGTGATCACAGCAGGCGAAGCAAAAGTCGGGATCATGCCGGGATTTGTTTTCACCAAAGGAACGATTGGTATTGTTTCCAAATCAGGTACGCTCACTTACGAAGCAGCAGACCAGGTTGTGAAAGCAGGATTAGGAATTACAACGGCGATCGGAATAGGCGGAGATCCGATCATTGGAACAACAACAAAAGAAGCAGTGGAATTATTGATGAATGATCCTAAGACGGAAGGAATAGTGATGATCGGAGAGATCGGCGGCGGACTCGAAGCAGAAGCAGCGCGCTGGATAAAAGCGAATGGAAATAAAAAACCGGTAGTAGGATTCATTGCCGGAAAAACTGCACCGAGAGGAAGAACGATGGGCCACGCAGGCGCGATCGTGGGCGGAACAGAAGATACTGCCGAAGCAAAAATGGCCATTCTCCGCGAGTGCGGCGTGCATGTGGTCGATTCTCCAGCTACGATCGGGAAGAAAATGGCGGAAGTGCTGAAGAAAGTAACAGCATAAACTTTTGTCCTTACTTACGAACATAAGGGTCGGCCAATGGTCGACCCATTTAATTTTGCATTGACAAAATAATGCTCAAATCCTTATCCATAAAAAACTACGCCCTCATCGATGAGCTGGAGATCAGCATCGGGAAAGGATTTACGATCATTACCGGTGAGACCGGCGCGGGAAAATCCATTCTCCTTGGCGCACTTGGATTATTACTTGGCGATCGTGCCGATGCTGCTGCACTTGCGGATAAAACGAAGAAATGCATTGTAGAAGGAACTTTTGCTTTGAAAGAATATGAGTTGAAAGATTTTTTCAGTGCGAATGATATTGATTATGAAAATGATTCGGTGATACGAAGGGAAGTGAGTGTTGATGGAAAGTCGCGCGCTTTCATCAATGATACGCCGGTGAATATTTCTTTGCTGAAAGAGATCGGGAATAAATTAGTGGATGTGCATTCCCAGCACGAGACGTTGTTGCTGAATGAATCGAAATTCCAGTTGTCTGTTCTCGATGCTGTTGCTGCGAATGAAAAACTGCTTGGCGAATATTCAGAATGTTTTCGTTCATTCCGGAAAACAAGCGCGCGTCTGAATGAAATTTCTGAAGCAGAAGCAAAAGCAAAAAAAGATCTCGATTATTTTAATTTTCAGTTCAATGAACTTGCCGGATTGAAACTTCATCCCGGTGAACAGATGAAACTTGAAACAGAACTGGAAACGCTTGAAAATTCCGAGACAATAAAAACCGGCTTGCAATATTCTTTCCGCGTGCTCGATGGCGGAGAAGAGAACATGCTGGCCACGCTTTCGTCTGTGCGCAACATACTCGCGCAACTTTCGAAATTCAATCCGGAAATTCATAACCTTCACGAACGATTGAACAGCGCGCATATTGAACTGAAAGATATTTCTGCGGAGATAGCATCGCTCAACGACAGCATTGTTCATGATCCGAAAAGAATTACCATCCTGCAGGAACGTTTGGATAATATTTACCGGCTCCAGCAAAAACATGATGTGAAAACGATCTCAGATCTGCTCGCGGTTAAAGAAGAACTTGAAAAGAAAATTGAAACGGCCGGTTCACTCGAAGACCAGATTAAAGTTCTTTCGAAAGAGCTGTCAGCGATGCGCGAAAAACTTTCTGATCTTGCTGCAAAACTCTCTGAGAAAAGAAATGCTGCCTCAAGCACACTTATTTCTTCCGTAAAAAAAACGCTGAAAGGATTAGGAATGCCGAATGCCGAATTGAATGTGCAACTTGAAAAATTAAATGAGCCCGGCGAAAAAGGAACGGACCGTGTTATGTTTTTATTTTCTGCGAATAAAGGAAGCGCAGCTCAACCGCTGAATAAAGTTGCCTCCGGCGGAGAATTGTCGCGGCTGATGCTGAGTTTAAAATCTCTTCTCGCAGAACACACTGCTCTGCCTACCATTATTTTCGATGAGATCGATGCCGGAATTTCCGGCGACATTGCAGCGAAGACAGGAAGCATTCTTGATAAAATGTCGGCAGGCATGCAAGTGATCTCCATTACACATTTGCCCCAGGTTGCAAGCAAAGGAAAAAATCATTTGTTCGTTTACAAAGAAGAAAAAGGAAAGAAAACTTTTACGCGCATAAAAGAATTGACAAAGGAAGAACGCGTGCAGGAAATTGCAAAAATGCTGAGCGACGGAAAACCGGGAGAGGCCGCGGTGAAAAATGCGAAAGAGTTGCTGAGGCAGTAGTACGAAATACGAAATCCCGAATTAATTCGGGAAAAAGTTGCGAAATTGCCGGAAACGAGCACGGCAGCCGGCAATGATTTTTATTTTCCTGTTTTCAATTCTTCGATCATCGCTTTCGTGATATTCACCAGCTGAATATTTACCGAAGTAATCATCAGGCCTTCTTTATTATCGGTAACAGCGAGATAATTATTTTTTTTCCGGATGGTTTCTGCCGCGATCTTTATTCGTTCGTAAAGCGGGATGAGAAGTTTAATTCGCTGATCCCTCAATTCCTCTTCTACGGCAAACTGGTACTCCAACGTTCTTGATGCAATATCCCCGATCTCTTTCTTTCTTATTTGTTTTATTAAAGGTGACATTTTCGCGGAGTCGGTTGCGAGCTGCGAAACCTTGCGCCCGTATTCTTTTAAAATGAGATTGTAAATGCTGTCGTATCGCACTTTCAATTTTTCGAGAGAGTCCTGCACCTTTGCATATTCCGGCATTGTTTGCAGTACAGTATCGGAGTTGAAGGCAGCGATCGTTTGTTTTCCGGAAACAGAAAATAAAAATGCGAAAATGAAAAGGAGGAAGAAAAATATTTTTTTTGTCATTGTGGATAGGGTGAGGTGGTGTAAAAAAAGACGCAGTGATGGCAAATGGTTGCTTAGAGGCTGTTTAAATTTCATCCTTCTGTTTTGTTATGCGCCATTTTTGTCCATCCTTCCCTGCCCGCCCACGCACGACCCATTTTCCTTTAGCAGGCGGGGTTGCATTTCTTGGCCGTAGTCGCTCCACTATGGCCTGCAAAATGCGTCTCGGCTGAACAAAAATGGCATCATAACAATTCCAAAAAATGAATTTTAAACAGCCTCTTAGTAGAAGTGATGAAGGGAATTCTTAGCCCTGACATACGCGCCTGCTCCGTCAGCGCGTGTGGCAGGACAAGGGTTGCTTTATAGCACAACTGTTGCGCTCCAAAAAAAACCATCATTCAACTGCTTCCTTTATCTTCAATTCAAGATTTGTCCGTTCAGCAATTTTTTCCGCCAGCAGTTTTCCTTCGTTAGTGAAGGGCCACACGAATAGAAATTTTACAGGATGGTCTTTACGGATTTCATTTATCGCACGCAGTGTGTGCATGAGCGCGAGCCCTTTTTTCCTGTGCTCCGGCAACACGGTGGCAGAACAGAGATAGATCGCTTCATATTTTTCACCGGGAAATGTTTTGTCGAATAATTCCTGCTCTGAAATTTTTCCATTGAGAAATTCGTTCATGATTTTTTCTGTTGTCGGGATAATGAGGATCCAGGCAACGGGCCCGTTATTATTTTCTTCGGATAAAGTTGCGGGATGAATTTTCTGCAAGCGATGGAGCACATCTTCGTTCACCTGCAATTGAGAAGGATCGTGGCGCGTGGAAAAAACTTCATCCACGAGTTCAAGCATGCGATCGAAATTGGAAGGAGTCATAAAAAAACGGCCCCGTTTTGCGGAGCCGTTCGGTTTTAAAATTAATGATAGCGTTCTTTCTTGTAAGCGTCATTGAAAGCACCGTAAAGTGTGTTGATGCAATTTGTTGTTTTGTCTTTGAAATAGATATTCAGGTTAGATGTTTTTCCGTCGCCGGTCAACGACGCATGATCATAGATCTTCAATGCTTCGCTGGCCGTCGTGTATTCGCGGTCGCCCATCTGATCCTGCAGTGATTTTTTCAGGATGAGCGGATAAGAACTGTAATCAAGATTCATGTAAGCCGCAAACGGATTTTTTGAAAGCAGGTCATCATTCGGCCCCGAAACAGATTTTCCGGTGGTGCCATTGGAAGAAAGATCACTGGCTGTCTGATAATCGTTGGTGATGAAATAATTTTTTCCATGATGGCCCATGAAATAATAAACCTTGGAATAATAACCGGTGCTCCACATTTTTACTCCGTTCCCGGTATCTACCGGCTCAGATTTTTCCATCATCTTGCTCCACAGATCAGGATTGTTCACCGTAATGCCGACAATGTAACGTGAATCAAGAACGGTGTCGATTTCCGTTTTGTAAGAGAAGCCATAATAATTGTAGATGTCGTAGTTCTCATAGTCAGGAACCTGCGTGGAAACAATTTTCTCTTTGAAATCAGAAAGTGCGAAATAAGCATCGCCGCTGAAAATATCAGCAAGATCTTTTCGCTTCATATCCATTTTCTCTGCGATCTCATCGAGGTACATCGACATTTTATCATCCTTGTCCATGTAATCATAAAGGCCTTTCATGTTCACAGAGACTGCAGCGAAACCGAAAGATCCGCCGGGAATAGATTTTTTCAGATCAGCATTGATGCCCGACTTTCCGATCACATCAGGAAGAGCATTGGCATTATCTTTCGAAGGAACATATTCTGCTGAATAATCGAGTTCACCATTATTGAAATTCAGTTTCATGATGATCGCAGTTCCTTTCATGTAATCAGGAATATCGATGAATGGAATTTTCCGGAGCCCGTCATAATTGAGGAACGCGCCGATATCGTAATCAGCACTGCGGAAACTTCCGAACGCATCATTCGAAAGAATACTTTCTTTTTCCGGCTGCTCAATGAGTGAACGCGCATAATCTTTCATGTCGTCGGAATGTTTGTCGGTGCCGATGAAAATTCCGCCGTCCTTGCTCCATGCTACGCAGGAATGCCCGTCTATTTTCACATAATGAAAATCGCCGGTACCTTCCACGGAGTGGTCAGTTGTTTTCTGGATGAAGGAATAAAAATCGTCAGCGTTCTTAATAGCGAATGCAATTCCGCCCGTGTAAAGATTTTCATAATCGTCGTGATCGACGGTCATGAAAAAATAAGGTTTCGAAAAAATATCAATGCCGGAAGACATCGGATCATTCATGGCTTGCGACACTGCATCATTACCATGGTCCATATTTTTTTTCATGTCTTCGAATAAGACAGAATTCTTGATCTTATCGAGATCTATTTTCGAAGCAATTCCTTTCATATTGATGGAAGCCACAAAAACTGCATTTCTCGGAATGAATTTAAGATGTGCATCACTTCCGCGCGTCCACCACCAGATGAGAAGAAAACCGATAAGCAACACGCCGAGAATTCCTCCGCCGAGAATGAAGAAAAGTTTTTTCTTCGAAGATCTTTGCGGCATCATCGGCTGCATGGGATTTCCCTGCATGCCGGGATTCATTTGCGGATTCATACCGGGATTCATTCCCGGATTCATTTGTGGAGGAGGAGCAGTCTGTTGAAAAGCTCCGGCGGGTGCAAAATAAGTTTGCCATGGAATAGTGATATCGCCGGCTTTCACCATATCACGAAGTTGCAGTTGAACGGAACCCTGCACACGGAATCCATTCACAAATGTTCCGTAATGCGTATTGAGATCCGTTAGATAATAATTTCCACTGTCATCGAGAAGAATTTCGAGGTGATTCGGGGAGACACTTGGATGCGCGAGTACAACATTGTTGTTTTCTCCGCTGCCGATCTTGATTTGTTTCATAGGACAGTTTTCGGTTTTTTTTTTAGTATAGAGGATTGATTGGTTTTACAAAAAAATTATTTTGTCACAACGAATTTCCTGGTCACGACGGAAGTTCCTGCTGTGAGACGTGCAAAATATATTCCGGCAGGAAAATCATTCACACTGATCTCTTCAGAATATTTTCCGGAAGTTTTTTCTTCGGGCTGAACGCTTTTTAATATTTTTCCATCCACATCAAAAATGTCAATGGAAACTTTTTCATTTTCTTTCAACTGGTAATCGATCGTGATCTTATCACTCGCAGCCTGCCCGCCGGTCAGGCAGGGATTCGGATAAAGTGCGGCAGAAATAAATGCCGACAACGGGTCATTCACAGCGGCCGGTCCATTGATGTAAATATCATCGAGGTAAAGATTATTTTCAAAATCAGTGGTGTTCACGAATTTAATGTACGCTTTCGAAGAAGTCTGATAAGGCAATAACGAAACTGTTTCCAATCGCCATTGCGCAGCAGTAGGAGTGAAAGCCGCTGTGCTGTAAGCGGGCGTGATTGTAGTAAGCGGCACACCGTATTTTTTATAAATCTGTATCCACGTCTGCTGGCAGTCGGTGGAAATGTAAACGGTGAGCGTATCGGATTGTGGACTGGCAGAAGCAGGATTGGTGTACAAACGATAAGCAACTTCCCAACTCAGCGATGGATTAGCATCAGTAGTGAGATCGATCGCCGGTGTAACGAGTTCGTCTCTCGCCCCAATGGAACTGTAATTATAATTATCCAGTTTCGCACTCGCTACCCCGCTCGAATGCGCAGTCGTTACGCGCGCCCACGAGGTAAGTCCGTCAGGATTATTCCGTACCCATCCCACAGGTGGGAATGTGGTTGATTCAAATCCTTCGGAAAAAGGAAGAGCGCTTCCAGCAAATACAAGATTGAAACTTGAAACACGCGTGTCATTCGAAGTTACAATATCACTTCCTCCATTCGGGGAAGAAGTGGTGGCGGTGAATGTGTGCGATCCGGCAGCAGAAGCAATGACCGGTGGAAGTGTAACATTTGTAAATGAAGAAGTGGCAAGACTTCCAATCCATGTGAAAGTGGAAGGCGTATTTGCGTCAATGAAATAATTGATATTAACGCTGTCGAGTGTTGTTGTTCCGTAATTGCCGAGTTTAACCACTGGAGTAATTATAGAATCGCATGCAGCAGCAACCGGAGTTACAATGGAAAATATTCCGCAATCAACTCCTGCAGGAGCAAGTTCGGTTACTGAAAGCGTAGAAAGTTTAATGATGTCTCCACTTGACATGTTGTTGTTGTTCGAACAATTGAATGCTCCGTAAAAAGTAACAGGCCCGCTTCCGGATGGTGGAGCAATCCAATTGAATGTCCATGTTTTTGAATTGGTGCCGGCTGTTCCTGCCGTTTTGTGCGTAATGTATTTTGCACCGGTGATCTGCGTTTCGTTTGAGTTGGTTACCACGATCGTTCCCATATAATTTCCACTAATATTCTGCGGCGAAATTTCAAAACCGAATTCATTGATACCGTTCAACGTTGCAGTAGCCGTGATCGTGTAAGTCGTTCCAGGCGTGTATCCGCTTCCCGGAATATTGGAAGTGATCCAACCGGCAACCGTTGTGGCAGTTCCGGTATGGCAATGCGTGCAATTCTGTCCATCGGCAGGAGAACCCGTATATCCCGGGCCGGAACCTGCGTTGTTGGCAAATGCTTCGTTTGTCCCATTCACAATAATGAAAACAGAAATCACTAAAGAGAAAAAGAGTACGATCCTTAGTTTCATTTTTTTAATATTGATGGTTATGAGGCAGATTTTTCGGGCGAACTAAATTACAAATATTATCCTCCCCACCGAATGCAGAAATGGTATAACTTTAATAAAGATTTTCATCCGGAAAGCAATTAATCACCAATGAACCGCTTCTTTTTTTACTTATTCTTTTTTTCATCGCTCTCTTCTTCCGCCATAAATGAATGGAAAAGAAAACCTGCGTTCGAAGAGCGGTGTTTTCAGAAAGAAATGATCAGTGGCGGAACGCATCTTATCGTGAATGTAAAATTCATCCTGAGAACAGGTGCAATGGAATATTTTTTTACCGATCGCGGATATTTTGTCGTACAGCATTCCGATAGTTTGCATGAGAACACAACCTGGTTCCTTTTCCCCGATAGTAACGATCCCGAAGATTTCGCAGGATACATTCCGGAAGGAATTAATATTATTCCGACGCGGACGAATTATTACAATGGAAATTCGTTTGCCAATATTCGTTCGTTTGAAAAAATAGTTTACCGGAATATCTGGGACGGATGTACTCTTGAATTTTCTGTGAACGGAAATTTTCTCGAACGGAAACTTACGGTTCGCCCCGGCGCTTATGATCATAACACGGAATTTGAAATTGCCGGTTCAAATGTTGCTCCTCTTGTTTCTGAAACAGAAGCAGGATATTTATTTTTTAATGACGCCGGTTCATTTTCCGAATTTCTTGTCAATAATAATTCCCGGTTGCAGGTAATTGAAGCCAATGAATTTTCGGAATGGACGCCCGGTGTTATCAAACCCCGCTATCATATTTCAGAACGCAATGGAGATCCCGGAACGCAGTCGGCAACTTTAACATGGCTCACTTATCTCGGTGGAAATTCTGCTGATGAATTATTCGGTGCTTGCGTTACTCCCGACAGTGGCGCAGTGGTAACAGGAAGAACCGGCAGCGCTGATTTTCCTTCTTCTCCCGGTTCATTCCAGGATACACTTCATGCGAGTTACGATGCAGTTGTTTGTCGTTTTGCTTCCAATGGAAATTGTCTCTGGTCCACTTACTACGGCGGAAATAATTTCGACGGAGCTTATGCTGTTGCAAAGTTCGATTCACTTTATGCAATTTGCGGAATGAGCAGCAGCACCGATCTTCCCATGATGAATGCGCCGCAGAATACAAACGGCGGAAGTTACGATGCATTCATTGTCATGCTCAATGATTCCGGGCAATTGGTGCGCTCCACTTATTTCGGCGGCACCGGTTCCGACCAGGCCTTCTCCATTGCGCGCGACACATCAGGAAGAATTGTCATTGCGGGTTCCAGCACTTCTACAGATCTTCCATTTGCATTTACCGGTTACCAGCAAACATTGAGCGGAGCGGTGGACGCATTCATTGGTGTTTTTTCTGCTTCGCTGAACCCGGTATGGATCTCCTATTATGGAGGAACGAATACAGAAGATATTCATTCGGTAACAGTGACTCCGCAGGGAGAAATTGTTTTTGTGGGCGGAACATACAGCATTAATTTTCCGGTAACACTTGATGCTTTTCAAAATGGCATGATCACGCAGCCGGATGTTTATCTCGTGAAATTCTCGATGAGCGGAACACGTTTGTATTCTACTTTTTTCGGCGGATCGAATACAGAAGATTGCAATGCGGTAGTTTCCGATAGTTCTGGTGCACTTTACATTTCCGGATTCACTTACAGCATTGATTTTCCCATACAGGGAAATTCTTTTCAATCGATCAAGTCGGCGCAGAGCGATGTGTTCGTTTCGAAATTCGATCCTTCAGGACAATTGATCTGGTCCACTTTCATTGGAGGAAATGATGTGGATAACGGATTTGCAATGGATCGTCTCGGAAAATATATTTTTATTTGCGGCAATACGCAGAGCAGTAATTTCCCGGTGAGCGCAAATGCGATTCAGAATATTTACGGCGGAATTTCCGATGGATTTGTGATCAAGATGGATACCAGCGGAAATATGATCTCAGGAACTTTCATGGGTGGCAATGGAACGGACGCGTTATACGGCGAATGTGTAACGCGCGATACGAGCGTGATCGCGTGCGGCGATACGTACAGTACAAATCTTGCAGTGACTCCCGGCGCTTATCAAATGACCAATCATTCCAATGGAGATGGCTATGTGGTGAAATTCCCGATGCGGGAACAACTCATCAATATGACGACGAACGATGGTGGCGCGTCTTTGAATACCCTTGTTATTTTTCCTGTTCCCGCTCATGATGTTCTGAATTTCATTTACAATGAAACTGATCAGGTTCGAACGTACAGGATTATTGATGAGAATGGGAGAATAGTTGGAGAAGTTACTTCAGGAAAAAATCTGCAGCAGTTGGAGGTGAGCAACTATGCAAACGGTTATTACGAACTTGCTTTGTATAATGAAAATGGCGCACTGCTGAAAACAATTCCCTTCATCAAAAAATAAATTCATGCCCAGCTTCGATATTGTTTCAAAGATTGACGTGCAGACGCTCGACAATGCGATCAATTCTGCGCGCAAAGAAATTTTCGGACGCTTTGATTTCAAAGGAACACAAACGACGATTGATCTCGATAAGAAAAATCTTACGTTGCAAATTGTTACTGAAGACGAGATGCGTTTGAATTCCATCATAGACATTATGCGCAACAGGATGGTGAAGCAGCAGATCGATCCGCGCTGCATTGATGAAGGAAAGGAACATTACGCCAGCGGAAACATGATCAGGAAGGATCTGAAAATAAAACAGGGAATTGATAAAGACACGGCAAGAAAAATTCAGAAAGACATCAAAGACACCAAACTGAAAGTTCAGCCACAGCAAATGGACGACATGATACGGGTGAGTGGAAAAAAGATAGATGATCTGCAGGCCGTGATCTCGTTATGCCGGAAAGGAAATTATGAATTGCCGCTGCAGTTTGTGAATATGAAATAAGATTTTTTTATTTTTCATTTTAGAATGAAAAATATATTTTGGGACGAACTCCAAAAGAATTTCGAATCTCAAATTTTCAATCCATTTCATCCAGTTTCAGCACATGCCCGAGTTTGTCTCTTTTTGTTTCGAGATAAAGGCGATTGTATTTATTCGATCGGATCTCCAGCGGAATATTTTCTACGATCTCCAATCCGTAACCGAGAAGCCCAACACGTTTCGTCGGATTATTCGTCATTAATTTTAATTTGGTAATGCCGAGATCGCGGATAATCTGTGCGCCCACGCCATAATCTCTTTCATCGGCGCGGAAACCAAGATCAGTATTTGCTTCCACAGTGTCTCTTCCTTCTTCCTGCAATTTGTAAGCTTTCAATTTATTCAGCAGCCCGATACCTCTTCCTTCCTGGTTCATGTAAACGATGAGGCCTTTTCCTTCTTTCTGAATTAAGTCCATCGCCTTGTGCAACTGCGGGCCGCAATCACACCGGCACGATCCGAAAATATCTCCCGTCATGCAGGAACTGTGCACGCGCACGAGGACCGGTTCATTTTTTTTCCATTCTCCTTTGTAGATCGCGAGATGCGGTTGCCCGGTTGGAAGATGAGTGTAAGCAACCATTTTAAAATCACCGAACTCAGTTGGCAATTCTATTTCCACTTCTTTACTGATGTTGCTTTCTGTGCGGAGGCGGTATTCGATAAGATCTTTAATGGAAATAATTTTCAGCTGAAATTTTTTAGCGATCTCCAGCAACTCGGGTAAACGTGCCATGCTTCCGTCTTCATTCATGATCTCCACGAGCGCTCCTGCAGGTTCGAACCCGGCCATGCGCGCGAGATCAATCGTCGCTTCAGTATGTCCTGCCCGGCGAAGCACTCCTTCTTTTTTCGCACGCAATGGAAAAATGTGTCCGGGCTTTCCGAATTCTTCCGGTTTGATGGAAGGATCGATGAGCGCTTTAATTGTTTTAGAACGATCGTGAGCAGAAATTCCTGTGGTGCATCCATGACCTTTCAGATCGATGGAAACGGTGAATGAAGTTTCATAAGCAGAAGAATTTTCACTCACCATTAATTCAAGTCCGAGTTCATCTGCGCGCTCGTCGGTGATGGATGCGCAGATGAGCCCGCGCCCGTGCGTAGCAAAAAAATTGATCACTTCGGGAGTAACATGTTGTGCAGCTGCAATAAAATCGCCTTCGTTCTCACGATCCTCATCGTCAACAACGATCACCACTTTCCCGGCTTTGATCTCCGCAATGGCTTCTTCAATGGAATTCAGCACAGTTTTCATTGGTAAAATTTTAGAATATAAAGGTAAGGATTAGAAGGCAGTTTTCAGCGGCAGATGCAGTAGGGGCACAGTATGCAGAAAGCATAGGCAGTTTAATCTGTGAACAGCCGATGCGAATCCCCGCCTGCCGAAGCGAAAGCCAATGCGCAGGCGGGTGTCCTGAAATGAATTTCAGCAAATGGTTTTTGCGAAACGGCATTCACTGTGAGCGGAATGAAAGATGATTCTTCTTTCTTGTTTTTTTTCGGACTCGTCCACCCGATAAATGTCTGGTAATTTATTTTCTGCTCTTGCGCGAATTGCTTCTTGCTTTTTCCGCTCTGCTGCTACTGCCCAACGAGTGAAAGAATTTCTTCTTTGCTGCGCGTGATTTTTTTTTCTGAATTCATTTGCTTGCTTTTTAGAACTCGCAAGCGTAAATTGCAGAAATGATTCAAACAAGACGTGGTTCACTGGGGGGATACCTTATGACAAGAAAATATTTATTTCATACTTTTCTTCCTGACATTTCAGTGATGTTTATTCCACTTTTTTAGCTCCTGAGAAATCTGAATACATAGTCATGATTATTTCCCCCTGTCTGTCAAGTTCCCCAACGTTATACCAGTATGGAGTATTGTTGCCAAAAATTCCTACACGTAATATTGTAATGTCATTTCCAGACTTAGGTTCGATTATATAAACGCGATCTAAAACAAGTTTTTTTTCCGCGAAAACACGTGGCGAAAACGCAAAATTAATTCCCGACAGATCAATTACACTTGGATAGCTTAACACATCTATTTGTCCATTGTATATTAATTGATGAGCAAAACTTGCTGACACAGAATAGTCATTTTCAGAAAGAAATTCGTCCCCGAGAAAAAGCAAAAATTCAAGCATATTATCACGATCATCCTGCTTTCCAGACACGTTTTTATTCACTATACTAACAGCGTGTTGCCTGAATTCTGGACGACTACTAAAAGTTGGCATATGCTTAAACGTTGTAAATTTTGCTCTCTTCGTCCATTTGGCTAAAGCATATTTTTTTCCCAATCCGTTCCATTTTTTCATTTCTTCAACGGCGATCTTAGGGAAATGCGAACAGTAGAATACTGGATTAAAAGGCAAATTTGCTCTGCCAATCCTTTTGCAATCTGCAACTGACGGATGTCCATATTCACTAATTGCATTTAGATTTTTAATTTCATCCAGTCTTCGTAGTCTGAAATATGAATCGAAAAGCTTTTGTTCAGTAAACATGAAGGGCAACACATTATGTCCAAATGCGTGCATGTATTGCTCAAGAAAGTATTGTTGAAAAACCTTTACATCTTGCCCGTCCACGTAAGGTTTAATGTTCAAAGATTTGAATTTAGTAATTGAGTCTTTAATAGAAATCATCGTTTAAATCTTATTTCTTTCTTCTCTTACATGATCTTGAATAACGGTTAATATTTCATTCATCTCTGGCACGTCTTTCCCGAATACGTTATTTATGAAGTGACAACAATAAGGGCAATCAATACTTACGCCGTGAACAATTGAGCGCATTGGAGTATAGTATCCCCCCGGTGAACCACGTCTTTGTTGCATAGAATAAATTTACTTCTTTTGCGCAGACTGCCAATGATTCGGCAGCAGCGTGTAGAGTTGCGATGATTTTGTTTCCGGTAATTTTTCCAGCACATCGGCCAGTCATTCTTCGGGATTGATGTTGTTCATTTTGCACGAACCGGGGAAGGAATAAAAAAATAGCGGAGTTGCGCGCGCCATCGTGCGAGCCCGCGAAGAGATAATTTTTTCTTCCGATCACGCATCATCTTTCACGTTGAGCGCCACAAAATTCCCGGACGAAGTTTTTTTCTCCCGCGAAAACCACCCGATAAACGTTTGGTAATTTATTTTCTGCTCCGCGCAGAACTGCTTTGTTTGAATTATGCCTTCGGAACGCATAATTATGCCCTCGCCACGCATCGCGAGGGCTTCGGAAGGCATAATTATGGCCTCGCCACGCATCGCGAGGGCTTCGGAAGGCATAATTATGGCCTCGCCACGCATCACGATGCCTTCGGAACGCATAATTATGGCCTCGCCACGCATAACGAGGGCTTCGGAACGCATAATTATGTACTCGCCACGCATACAAGATCAAAGCCCACCAATTAATCGGTGGGCTTTGAAATTTATGTGATCCTGAAATTTATTTCTAATGACTAACCGACAGCTTTTGTGTGGTAGATCCATTGGAAGTGACGATGGAGATGAAATAAATTCCATCGTTTAAAGAAGAGGTGTTCAGTTCATGATAATGATCGCCGGAAGAAATAGTTCCGAGATCTTCGGAGGAGATCACTTGTCCGAGTTCATTTGTAATCTCGATTTTTACATTACCGGATTCTTTCATTCCGAAATTGATTGTAGAATTATCGTTAGCCGGATTCGGGAAAATATTCATCGAGGTAACAAGATGATTCTCGTCAATTGCAGATGGAGCGATATTAATATTGTCGAGGTAAAGATTATTGCCCGCATCTGAAGTTCCTTTGAAACGGATCCACACATTCGACATTCCTCCAAGTGTATTGAGGTTGATGGTTTCCATTCTCCATTCTGCTGTGGTGGTAGGTGTCCACGATGCAGAATGAGCGGTGGTGGTTGATAGTGTAGCTCCTGTGCGGATATATTTTGGCGACCACGATGTTCCGCAATTGAGAGAAACTTCAACTGATAATTTATCATTGTTACCTGAAATCTGGCAATACGCAACTTCAAATGTGAGAACAGGTGAAGCTGTGCTCGAGAAATCCTGCGGATCCATATACAAATAATCATTATCCCCCGAAGCGGAACCGAACCAGGTAAGTTTTGCACTCTTGGTAGAACTGTAACCTACATTCGAATTTCCCCACGTATTCATCGTGCCCTGATTGACGATTCCCCAAGTGGATGGAATTCCTGACGTTTCAAAATCTTCTGTGATCGGACTTACTGCAGGAGAAGGGTAGAGCGCGCATCCAACACTCGCCGTATTATTCGAAGAAGTAGGATCTAAATTTCCATTCGGATTTGAAGTAACCAAAGTGATCACGTGACTTCCGGGAGAAGATGCACCAACATTAATATTTGAAAGTGTCACATAATGATAAGTAGGCAAACTACCGGTCCAGTTCACGACACGCTGCGTAACGCCATCCATTTTGTAAGTCAACGTGAGCGATGTAAGTGTGTCTGTTCCTATGTTGGTGAGACGGAAAGTAGGTTTAACACTGTCGCACATTGCAAGCGGCGTTGTGTAAACGAGAGGTGTTACCACTTCTACATCGGATGTTGTAGTAGCGATGGAACAATTTCCGTGTGCTGCATATAATCCTGTTGCATTCTGTTGTCCTACTTCGGTGAGAACACGATCGGGACAGATCATGTAGATCGTAGGAAAGTATGCGATGGAATAATTAGTGTTGAATCCGGAAATGATCGCAGCAGGAGGATCGATGATAGGAAAATAAACTCCGGCTACCCAGTTGCCTTGTGTATTGGTTCCTGTTCCGTTAAGATCTGCGCTGTTGGTTGTTCCATCTCCTTCTATGAAATAAACTTTCACATCGCCGGTAGTTGCTGCGCTCACTCCCGGGCCATTCACAGGTCCGTGCGCTGCCCACAACTGATCGAGCGCTCCTGAATTATGATAATTCCAGCAAGGCCCGCACCAGGTAGCGGAAACATCAATGTAAACGGTGTAGCCGGAATCGAGATCAGAATAAAGATGATGAGAAATGCCATTGATATCGGTCAGCGTCCAATCGGGTGCGACCGAGCCGTTTTGTAGTTGCGCATGAACTGCATTGAATGAGCATACAGCGAACGATGCGGCCAGGAAAGTAAAAAGTTTTTTCATCGGAGTTTGTTTTAGGATCGTATATACAAGTATAGGAAATACAAGCGAGAAAGACGTTATTCGTGAGGGTTAAATTACAGCCCGCCATCATAGATTAATCGGTGCGCTCTAATGGGAATAATGAAAATCAAAATCATTCTACAGGGCATCTCTAAAAACACAGAAATGCAAGGCGGGCAAGAAAGGGGATTTTCGATGGTGCGCTCAATATGCAAGTCAACAAATCTTCGGCACAGCTAATTTCAATGTCGAGAATACATACGTCGCCATATCTAAAAACGACAACCAGAATCAGTCAATTCATGTCATTGTCAAATATCCGAACAGGGAGGAACCCTGACAACTAAATTTTACCCGCGTAAACTGAAATAATTGCAGCAGGAAATATTTAATAATCCATAAAAAACGACTTGACAAAGGTCTTCGAAATGAATATCTTTCACTTCCTAAATTAACTACAGATTCAGAAAAAAATAAATCATAGGGTCCGATAGGATATGTTGTTTCAGTTCTCCCGAAGAACAATCCGCATTGCCAAGAGCGACGATGACACACCGTCGCTCTTGCTGTCTTTTTTAAAATGATACTTTGTAAAAAACTTGTAGCTGTAACTCAAAACGAAATCAATGGATAAGTCACCTATCTCCGGCAATCCGGTCAACTTCCAATGCATCAACGGTGAATTGAATTGGCTTTTACGTTGCATTCAGAATATGATGCAACCTTCAGCACCAGCATTTCTTCCTCTACCTCCTCTTGATCCAAATTCTTCTTACGGAAAACTGATAGCTGAGCATGCGCTTACTGATACTGACCGGGTGCTGTTCAATCTTGCCTTTGCCGCAAATTTCGCTCCCGAAATAATTGATCCGCTCGCGCAGGCGGCAAATGACCCACAGTGGAAAAATTATACAGGCGGATTTTTCAAAGAGGGTTCGGCAATTTTTCATCCAACGGTTCGCACCGCACTTTTTCTGCTTGCCGGAAAAGATCAGGAATCGAGATCGTATTACGCAAGTTATTTTCATAACAAACAACGCATTTTTACAAGCAGTTTTATCTCGCCGACACCACAACATCCGAATTCAGTATTTCTTGATAATGAAATTATTTTCAATGACCAGTTTCTCGCAACACTTCTTCACGGCGAGTCACCGCGATTGGATGGAGAGCAAGGTTTTCCGGCACGCAGAAGCATAGCAACACATACTATGGCAGATGTAATGCTCGGAGAAAAAACACGTTGGGAAATTGCAAAGCTTGGCAATTTCACCAAGCACATGAAAAAACTGTGGGAGATAAACAAGAACAGGAAAGTGCGTAACAATTTCATCAGCATTTTCAGCGGGGATCCGGGAACGGGAAAAAGTCATACGGCGGAAGCGGTCGGAAATGAATTTGGTTTACCGGTGTACAAAATAAATTTTGCACAGATGGTAAGCAAGTATATTGGTGAAACGGAAAAAAATCTTGAAAAAGTTTTTGACCGTTTTGATAAACAACCCTGCATTTTATTCTTTGACGAAGCGGAAGCAATTTTCAGCAAACGAACGGAAGTAAGCGATTCGCACGATCAGCATGCGAATAATCTTCAATCGTTTTTACTGCAAAAAGTTGAAGAATTCACCGGAATAATTGTTCTTGCTACGAACGTTCAGAATCTCACGCAATATTTTGACAAGGGATTTCAACGCAGAATACGGCTGATTGTCACTTTCACATTCCCGGATTATCCTGAACGTTTGAGAATCTGGAATAACGCTCTTTTTGAACCGTATGTTTTTGAAAATGGTCTGACAGAAAAACTCGCAAAGAACTATCAACTTACGGGCGGAAGTATTTACAATGTCGTTTCAGATGGTGTGATTGAAGCGATGGAAAAAGAAACTGAAACAATCACTTTTGAATTACTCGAAGAAGCAATGAAAGATGAATTCAAAAAGACAAGTCGCAAATATGACATCTGTACCGACGAAATGGTTCCGCAGGATGCGGCAAGACGTTTCGGTGTAGGATACGAACAACGCAAAAATTTCTAATAAGAAAAATCCCTGCATCATGAAAGGCGGAAAACGGATACGCAAATACGAGGACGAACAAAAGAAAAAACTTTCCCGAAAGGGAAACGGGGTTGACAACACTTTTGCGAAAAAGGTTTATGGAAAATTCGATTACGATAAAGTGATGCGGCAATTGGATGATATGATCTCGCAGACCTCAAACTTCCGCGCGAATCCGAATTTTCAGCATGGCTATTCTATCCATGCGAAACTGGAAATTTCCCATCCGGGAGATGAATCGGAAATGCAGGCGGACGAAATGGCGGATTCATTTATGCACGGTAACGCGAAGCACACTCAGCATATTCTTTCACATCACATCCCTGAAGTTTCAAGAAAAGGGGAAGGCGGTGGAATGGAAACCTCGAACGAATTCGACCAGCAGTTGCAGGGAACAAAAGGGCAGGGACAGAAACTTGATGAATCAACGAAGGGAGAGTTGGAAGAACACATGGGAGCAGATTTGTCAGATGTACGAATACATGATAATGCACAGTCGAAGGAAATGTCGGAAGAAATAAATGCCAAGGCTTTCACTCATGGTCAGGACATTTATTTCGGTGATGGGAAATTTGATACTGAATCTGAAGCAGGAAAGAAATTGTTGGCTCATGAGCTAACGCACACATTACAGCATAAAGGAAATGTGAAGAGAAAGATTCAGCGCTCGATGAAATTTGAGTTTCAGACCGAGAATAAAATCTATGCAATTAATAATACTGGTGCTCCTGATCAAAAATTACTCCCGCGTAAGTTTGGCGAAACCAGTACAACTTTCGATGAAGACCCTCACAATGAGGCGGGGGGAGACCAACCATCTTATCTTGCGGTAGGGACTCATGGAGGACCAGCTAGAAGTGCAGGAAATGTCTTTGTTGAAGCTGATGCCCCATTATATATGAAGGAAGACACAGGTGCTGATATTAGCAAAAAACCTCAATTCCTAAAAGTTTACAGAGTTCTAAAACCAATAATTAAAGGTAAACCAGTACAAAAAGGACAATTGAAACTTATTGCGGAGATGAACAATGGTTCTGATCCTGATATGAAGGGTAAGTTTAATCCGAATACTTTTGAGTTTGGATATTATGATACAAATAACAAGCAAGTGAACGTGCATCTTGATGAAGATGGCAATTTTCAAGATGGCATTGTCAAATTTATGAAGGTTGCAAAAAAGGAAAAATGGAAAGAAACAACTGTTGGAAAAGGTGGAAAAACTACTGTTACAATTATTGATACGACAAAACCATCTGAATTTACCCAAGAGCGACAGTTCAAAGCTCAGGTAGATAAAAAGACAATCATTGGTACACCTTTTGTTGCCGGACAATTGATTTTTAAACCAATAAAAAATAATGCTAAAGACCTTAAACTAAAATCAGGCGAGTACAATCCAGAGATGTATGAGTTTACATATTTAAATAAGGATGGTACTCCGTTGAAGATACATCTGGATAAAGATGCCACCTTTCAAAATGGACACGTCAAATTAATGAGGCAACAATATCTACCGGAATCAGAACAGACAGCAATTGAGTTGCAAGCAGAACACGGAGGCTTTGTGGAATTTGAAACGCCCAAATGGTTTCGGGATTGGGATGAATTGAAAATGCGAATAGATGATGCTGTCAAAATGACCCAGACAATAAGTAACTCTACGGAGATTACTGATCCAATTATTATAAAAGCTTTGGGAGGTGTTGACAAAGCAAAAGGGCAATCAATCCGTAAATGGCCATTTGACACCAAGAATCTTAAGTATCTTACTTCTACTAACCGGAGCCTCGTAGTTAAAATTGTAGATCCTCTCTGGTATGCAAAAATTCAGGCTTCAGAATCAATTCCACTTTCACAATATAGTGACGTATTGACAAAACATTATGGGGCAGCATATGCTAAAAAATTCAGTGACCCAGCATACAAAATTTTTAATGCTGCTTATGACGGCTCAGCTCTAAAGAATAAACCCAAAACAGTATTTGAAAATTTATTAAACAAAAGCCTTTTTCAAAATCTGATAGGTTTTTTAGAAGTGATATTGAATTATATTTATGAAGGCCAGACAGAGGAAATGTATTCTAGAAATTCGGACAAAGCAGTTTATTCTAAAGCTGCTTTTCACCTGATGGCGAGAACCAATTTCGCCTCCATGTATAAAGACTTGCTAAGTGCTGATGAAAAGACTTTATTCAACGCCATTGTGAATGATAAAAACAATCCAATAATGAAGGAAATTGAGGGGCCAATTAATATTAGGCGTCTAGAAATATTAAATCAGAAAAAAGCAGAAAAAACCAATCCAAGTACAAAACCAAGTGCTAGCGAATTGAAAGACTATCCTATTTATTGGGATTATGACCGATGGAAGCCAATTAAGCTTACAAGAGAAAGTACTTTGTTTTTTAATAAGGTTGGAACAAAGCCAAAGATTGCCACTTTTGGTCCAAAGATTTACGATTGGCTTGTAAGTATTATAGGGGGAACAGATAAATTAACACCATCACATGATGCTAGTATTAGCGCTTCTCAGGGTGTCAGAAACGTGCAAAATAAACCAGGTGACAAGGACTACAAACTTGCTCAGTTTGAAGTTCGGGGAGGACCTAGTCTACCAGCTTCTGGATGGGTTAATTATGTGAAAAATGTATTTGATGCGGCAAAAGAAAGAGGAGGTGATACTCCTGATGATCCGTCAACCGCTGGTAAAAATGAAGCTTCGAAAACTGGTTTGAAAAAATAGCTTTCTAAATAATAGAGAGATAAATTTCATTAGAAAAAGACAGCACAAATTCTATAGCAAATGAATAGTTCACTTAAACTATTATTACCTTTTCTTCTCTTTGCATCGATTTTTTCGTGTGTGCAATCAGCCAAGAAAAATCATGTGGAAAAACAAATGAATGATAGTATTCAGACCGGTATTACTATAAATAATCTTCAAGGATATTGGACATGTAATGAAGTTGTAATAGACCATAGCAATGAAAGCAACAATCTTGACGCAAATGAACAAACAGTACTAGGAACAGAAAACTGGCTCATAAAAGGCGATACCATTTGGATGTTCCAATATCCCTGCGAGTTTAATTATGCATATGCTTTCAAGATCAAAACTGATTCCCTGTTTTATGGTGGCATGACGAGAAATCTTAAATTCGAGAATAATGTACTGCTCGTAACTGATGCTGCTATCAGTAGTCAGGTAATGACGAAAAAATTTGTCCATGATACTTTCGATTTAAAAACGATTGAAATGCTTGAGAGGGATACGGTCAACATGGATTGTCTCATAGGTAGAATGAAGATTGTGAAACGCATTCAACCTGAAGAAGGAGCTGCTTATGATTTAAAATTCCCTATTGCAATGCCAAAATATATTGACATTCAAAGTAAAGAACAGGCAACCGTTATTTATAGAAAACGAACCATAACGCTTTCGATTAATGGAATGGAAAAATTATTTTATGTGGAAAAAATTGAATGGAATAATTATAACCACGATTATGCCACAGCGTTTAATGACCATTTCCAACATAAACATGTTATCACGATCCACCCTGCTGAATGGTGGAAAGGCGAAATGTTCTCTGTGAGATATGTAGAGGAATAGATTAAATTTTCAAGAACAATTCAGACCCTTTGTAAGCTCCCTGTAAACACTCTCTTACTTTTGACTAAATTCAGTCCACATTATGCTGACGATTTACAGCGGGCAAGCCCGAAAAACCGGAATTTACTATTCGTAAATGAGGATTTTGAGGACGTAGCCCAACGCAGCAGTTCGAAGTTATTAGAGATGCCCTACAAATGAATCACTTCTCCATAGGCCGCAGCTGCCGCTTCCATTATTCCTTCAGACATCGTCGGGTGCGGATGAATTGTTTTGATCAATTCGTGCCCGGTGGTTTCTAATTTGCGGATCGCAACAATTTCCGCGATCATCTCCGTAACATTTGCACCGATCATGTGTGCGCCGAGGAGTTCGCCGTATTTTGCATCGAAAATTAACTTGATGAAACCATCGGCGCTTCCTGCAGCTTTTGCTTTGCCGGAAGCAGAAAATGGAAACTTACCGATCTTCAATTCAAATCCGGCTTCTTTCGCAGCTTTTTCCGTGTAACCTACGGAAGCAATTTCCGGCTGACAATACGTGCAGCCCGGAATATTTTTATAATCGATTCCTTCAGGATCGAGCCCGACAATTTTTTCAACGCAGGTAATTCCTTCTGCGCTGGCCACGTGCGCGAGCGCCTGTGTGCCTATGACATCGCCAATAGCGAAGTAGCCGGGAATATTAGTCTCATAATATTTTCCGACGAGAATTTTTCCTTTGTCAGTGGCAATGCCCACATCTTCCAATCCAATGTTTTCAATATTCGAAGTGATTCCCACTGCAGAAAGAACAATATCGCATTCAATATTTTTTTCTCCGTCCTTCGTTTTCACTTTCACTTTGCAACCTGCGCCGCTGGTGTCCACACTTTCCACGCCGGCATTCGTCATTATTTCTATTCCCGATTTTTTGAACGAACGTTCTAATTGTTTCGAAACTTCTTCGTCTTCGATGGGAACAACATTCGGCATGAATTCTACTACGGTAACTTTTGTTCCCATTGCTGCATAGAAATAAGCGAACTCCACACCGATAGCGCCTGATCCGACAACGACCATTGATTTCGGAAGTGCAGGCAATATCATCGCTTCACGATAACCGATTATTTTTTTTCCATCCTGTTTTAAATTCGGCAGCTCACGTGAGCGGGCGCCCGTAGCGATGATTATATTTTTTGCTTCGTAGGTGGTGGTTTTTTCTCCAGAAGTAACGTTTACTTTTTTACCTGCAGCAACTTTCGCCGTTCCAACGATCACATCAATTTTATTTTTCTTCATCAGGAACTGAACGCCTTTGCTCATTCCACCGGCCACATCGCGGCTGCGTTTTACCACCGCAGAAAAATCGGCTGTTCCGCCCTGCACATTCACACCATAATCAGATGCATGTTTTAAATATTCAAAAACCTGCGCACTTTTCAGAAGAGCTTTGGTAGGAATGCATCCCCAGTTGAGACAAATTCCGCCGAGTTCTGCTTTTTCCACCACGGCAGTTTTCAGTCCGAGTTGAGATGCACGAATGGCAGTAACATATCCGCCGGGGCCGCTTCCGATGATAATGACGTCGTAACTCATAGTGTAAGATTGAGGTGCGAAAATAAGTACAATTTGCCGATGTGCTAATGGGTGAATGTGTCAATTTCAATGAAAATTTCAGCTCATTGCATTGCAAAAATATAATTGAAGGGCATCTCTAAAATACATCGCGAGTACGCCTCACTTTCTTTTCCGGAAATTGAAAACAAAATAAAGCAGCAGGAAAAAAACAAAAACGAGAATATCGTAGAGCGGATAAATATATCCTTTCATCACCACCGAAAAAGCAATGAGCAGGTAAGCAATAATGAACAACGCCGGCAGAACAGGATACAGGAACAACTTGTAGATCTTTTTTTCTTCGCCCGTTTTACGGTAACGCAGAATAAAAATTGTTGCTGCGGCAAAAACAAATCCGCTGGAGTCGAGGAAGATCACATAATTTACCAGCGTATCAAAAGTTTTAGCGAAGAACAAAACGATCACCGTTACCAGTGTAAATGCAACGAGCGACCACACCGGGACATTGAATTTTTTCGAATGGTAACTGAAAAATGCCGGCAAAGTTTTTTCTTCGCTCATCGCCATGATTACACGTGGATTCGAGAGCAAACCGATATTGACATAAGCGAGCACGGAGAAAAAAAGCAACAGTGAAAATATTTTCCCGCCTATGTTTCCGAGAATTTTTGCAGATAAAGTCTGGCCAATAGTTTCCGCACTTTTCAGCGAATGGAAACCAATGATGTGCATGTATGCAAAGTTGATCGAGAGATAAAGAATCGTTACGACGATCATACCGGCAATGATAGCGCGCGGCATAATGCGTGGCGCATTTTCCACTTCTCCTCCGAAATTTATGGTTTGCTGGTATCCGCCATAAGTGAAGGAAATGGGAATGAGACAAAGGCCAAGCGATTTGAGAAAACTGTGTGGCCCCGTTGAAATTATTTCCTGCACTGTTTTTGTTTCATTCGAAGGAAAAAAAACTGTGAAACAGAGTGCAGTCACCACCACTAATTTGAAAACAGTAAGCACATTCTGTGTGCGCGAACTTGTTTTCAGCCCGAGAAGATTGAGCCCGAAAAAAATAACGATCATGCTCACTGCCACTACCAGATTAATGGTTTCCTTATTCCAGTCCTCGTAAAGAAAGTGCGGAGTAATATATTCTGCACCAATGAGTGCAACGCCTGCTACAGAAGCGGCATTCGAAATAAGAATGGTTCCGTTGAGCATGAAAGCAAATGCAGGATGATAACAATGAGAAAAAATACGATAGTAACCGCCGCTCACCGGTAAACGCGAACCAATCTCCGCGAACGTAAGTGCGCCGCTCAATGCAACGACTCCACCAATGATCCATGCCAGAAAAAAAATATTGGAAGAATCGGCCACCTTCGCAACGCTTGCCGGCGTTTTGAAAATTCCCATCCCGATCACCAGACTCACAACGATCATCGTGAGATCGAAAAAACGAAGCGGTTGTTTGGGTTGCGTATTATTTTTTTCCATCGTCAAAGAATGTACCGTCTCATTTTTTTCAAATATAGCCGGAATGATCATTCAGATTCCCGCAAAACCTTACATCTGTTTTATAAAAAAGGGATTAGGGTTTTCCCGGGAGTTTGTTGAAAGTACTTTTGTGTCAACAATAAAACGAAAATGAAAAAAGAAAAAGTTTTCAATACCATCGAACGCATCATGCTTATTGATGATAATGAGATAGACAATTTTGTGTCGTCGAGAATTATGCAACAAACAGATTTTGCCAATGAGATTCTCGAATATACCAGTGCCCGCGAAGCCTTTGAATTCCTGGAAGAACTGGGACGGTCGGGAAAATTCAATGAAGTTCCATCACTCATCCTTCTTGACCTGAATATGCCCTGTATGAACGGTGAAGAATTCGTTCGGAAATTTCAAACTTTGCCGCTACCTGTTCGTCAAAGAACATCCATCGCCATTCTCACCAGTATGTTCAATCCATCGGAGGTATTTTACAAAATGAAATGTCCGAATGTGATCACGTGCCTGAGTAAACCTTTGATGAAACACAATCTTATTGAACTTACGGAATGTTTGGGTGATAATAGGATTCTTTCGACGGTGGCATAACAAAACAGAAGGATGAAATTTAAACACCTCTTAGTAGCAATCATATATTTGGATTTTGTGATTTGCGATTTATTCCGGAGCCATTCATTCAATAATTACCGCCACTTGTTAACCGGAAAATACCTTGTTGTGGAATAATCGGCCTGCAACGTCTATCTTTAAAAGCAGGTATGGCACGGCGTTTACTTTTTGCGGCAGCATTATTTTTTTCTGTTCTCATTCACGCGCAGGATAACAGGTTACTTGTTCTCGGAAAAATAATTTCTGTAAAAGACAGTTCAGAATTACAGGGAGTGGTGGTGACCTGCAATGACCCGAAGCGATTTACAACTTCAGACAAGAATGGGCGCTATGCACTTCTGATCGATTACAAAAGCGGGAGCCAATTGAATTTTCGCCTGATCGGTTACAAAGCAGAAACAAAAATTATTTCTTCTTCGCTTCTGAAAACTGCGATCGGCGATACACTTCACCTTGACATTATTCTTGAACCGCAACTGATCGTACTTCATGAGATCCCCATTCGCTCCGGGCCGGATACAGTGATCGGCAGCCGTCATTTTTTCATTGAGGATTATGCTATTCTCAGCGACACCAGTTATTTGCTTCTCACATTTGAAAAATCACTTAACGCGGCGAAAGTGATGCTCACGAACAGAGATAAAATTATTTCAAGCATGAATGTTCCGGGCGAAGCCATTTCGCTTTATAAAGATTACCAGGGACATTACAACGTCATGTGCAGGGACAGCGCTTTCAGGGTGAAAATCGTGCCACCGGGAAATGTGCTGCTCCTTGCACTGCCTTATAAAGATTTCTGCGAACGTTTTCTTCCCTGTGTGGACACGCTCGGCCCGCAAATATTATTTTCAAATTACAATCGCGATTATCCTTCGTTCTCTTATTACGCGTATGATCCGCGCGACACGATGATCCAACTGATGCATTACATTGTGGATGCCGACCTGCTTGCGCAATACAACTGGGAATTCGATTATTTAAAACCGAAGGATAGGTTGTATGCACGGAAAATGGAAGCGTACACCGGGATCGATAAAAGGATTATTGCGGCAACAATGACCGGTTTTCCGCAGAGCATTTATTACACGCCCCTTTATGCGCCCGCGTTCGTTGTGCACGATACGGTTTGTGTTTTCGATCATTATTCCGATTCGCTTTTTTTATTTGACGAGAACGAAAATGTGATCGGCTCTTCGAAGATCGATTATCATCACCCGAAGAACTGGAAAGACTGGGACCGGAAAATGTACAAGGATGAAGTGACCGGCGAAATTTATGCCCAGTTTGAACACGATGGAAAAATTTCGCTGAAGAAGATCGATATAAAAACAGGAAAAGTCATTGGAGAATTTCATATCGAAGATCCGTATGTGAAACAGATCCACATCCGCGACGGATATGTTTATTACATCTATCGGCCGTATGATTCCACGCAGAATAAATTTTTGTACAGGGAGAGAATTGTTATTTAGTTTACTGTTTTCCGTTGCTTTTCTCAATGAATGATAAAACTGAAAACAGCAAACCGAAAACTGTTAACGTTTACGAAGCAAACAAACATTTTCTACGTGATGTGTTTGCGGGAACATATCGACGGGTTGAACTTTTTCCACGGAATATTTTTCATCGAGCAAAGCAAGATCGCGCGCCTGCGAAGCGGGATTGCAACTCACGTAAACAACTTTTTCCGCTCCTGAATCTGCCATACAGCGCACCACATCTTCGTGCATGCCCGTGCGCGGAGGATCGGTGATGATCACATCCGGTTTTCCGTTCTCTGCCATGAATGCAGAAGTAAAAATGTCTTTCATGTCGGCAGCAAAGAAGTTTGTGTTTTTAATATTATTCAATTCAGCATTTTCTTTTGCATCGGCGATCGCAGCGGGAACTAATTCTACGCCGGTAACTTTTTTCGCAAGTTTTGCAATGAACAAGGCGATCGTTCCGGTTCCGGTGTAGAGATCGTACACATTTTCTTTCCCGGTGAGCCCTGCAAATTCGCGCGCCACTTTGTACAATTCATAAGCTTGTGCAGAATTGGTCTGATAAAAAGATTTTGGCCCGATCTTGAATTGAAGATCCTCCCCGTCCGTATCCCGTCCGAATGGCTCGTCCGGTCGGGCGGAACGGTCGGGCATCTTCTCAAAAATATGATCGCGTCCGGAAAAAGTATGTATGGAAAGATCGTTGAACGTATCATTTCCTTTCGGATTCACCACCCACATGAGTGAAGTGATCTGCGGAAATTTTTCTGCAATAGCGGAGAGCAGTTCATCTCTTTTTTCCGGATCATTTTCAAAGAACTGAACGATCACCATGATTTCTCCTGTGTGTGCGGTGCGTATGGTGAGTGTGCGCATGAGCCCGTGCTGCGCGCGTATGTCGAAGAAAGAATATTTTTTTTCCGAACAGAATTCACGTACAAACTTCCTGATCTGTTCGGAATTATTTCCCTGCAAATGACATTCCTCGAGATCGAGCACTTTATCGAATGTTCCGGGAATGTGAAAGCCGAGCGCATTGCGGTCGAAAGTTTCTCCGCTGTTTATTTCTTCGATGGTCAACCATTTTTTATTCGAAAAAGAAAAATCGAGACGATTCCTGTAATTGTAAATTTCTTTTGAACCGATGATGGGCAACACTTCCGGGAATTGAATTTTACCAATGCGGGAGAATGCATCGATGACTTGCTGCCGTTTGTAATGTAATTGCCATTGGTAATCGAGATGCTGCCATTTGCAACCGCCGCATAAACCGAAATGTTTGCAGAGTGGGGGAGTGCGCTTTTCTGAATACCGGTGAAAATTTGTTGCAACTCCTTCGAAGAATTTTTTCTGCTTGCGCGTGATTCGTATGTCTGCGATGTCACCGGGAACAGCATTGGAAATAAAGATCACGCGGTTATCCACACGCGCGAGTGATTTTCCTTCGGCCGCCGCAGCGGTTATTTCTACTTTTTCAAAAACCTGCGAATTAAAATTCTTCATTGGTTTGCGAAGGTAAGGATTCGGAGATTCAGGATTCAATAAGTGAAAAGGTCAATTTGAAAACCGTATCTTTACATTATCAATTTTCATTCTCAAAAATCCAGAAATTTCATGAATCCCGTGGCTGAAAAATTAACCCGTTCCGAAGAATTGATGGCGATGGAAGCGCAGTATGGCGCTCACAATTATCATCCGCTCCCTGTGGTGCTTGCAAAAGGTGAAGGCGTTTTTGTGTGGGATGTGAATGGAAAAAAATATTACGATTTTCTCGCAGCCTATTCGGCCGTTAACCAGGGTCATTGTCACCCGGAAATTATTTCTGCGCTTGTCGAACAATCAAAAAAACTGACGCTTACCTCGCGCGCATTTTATAACGACTCATTGGGCGAATATGAAAAATTCATCACGCATTTTTTCGGTTACGATAAAGTTTTACCAATGAATACCGGCGTTGAAGCCGTGGAAACTGCAGTTAAACTTTCGCGGCGCTGGGGTTACCAGGTGAAAAATATTCCTGATAACATGGCGAAGATCGTTTGGGTGGAAAATAATTTTCACGGAAGAACCATTTCTTCCATCTCAGCCTCAACCGATCCCACTTCTTATGGCGGATTCGGCCCGCTGGTTCCGGGATACGTTGTGTTAAAATACAACGACCTTGATGTGCTGGAAAAAACTTTCCTGGATCCGTTTGTCGCTGCATTTATCTTTGAACCGGTGCAGGGAGAAGCAGGAGTTATTGTTCCTGACGAAGGGTATCTCAAAGGAGTACGCGATCTCTGTTCGAAATACAATGTGCTGATGGTGGCCGATGAAGTGCAGAGTGGTTTAGGACGCACAGGAAAAATGCTTGCTTGCGATCATGAAAATGTTCGGCCCGATATTCTTGTTCTCGGCAAAGCGTTATCGGGTGGAACAATTCCTGTTTCAGCTGTTCTTGCTGATGATGAGATCATGCTCACGATCAATCCCGGCGAACACGGATCGACTTACGGCGGAAATCCGCTCGCTTGTAAAGTGGCTATAGCTGCGCTGAATATTCTGAAGAATGAAAAGCTCGCGGAAAATTCCGAGCGTCTCGGAAAAATTCTACGGGAGGAATTGAAAAAAATAAAATCTTCAAGAATAAAACTCGTTCGTGGAAAAGGATTGTTCAATGCGATCGTGATCGGGGAAAGTGACGGTATCAACGTGTGGACCATTTGCCTTAAAATGATGGAGAAAGGATTGCTGGCGAAACCTACGCACGGCGACATCATCCGTTTTGCTCCTCCGCTCTGCATCACGGAAGAACAAATAATGGAGTGCGTGCAGATTATCCGCGAATCCATTCTTTCTTTCGACTGATCTATGAAATTCATTTTCGGAAAACAACGGGCTATACTTTTTCTTGCCGCCCTGTTCAATATCTGCGGGGCGCTGGTGGTGATCATTTCCCCGGTTTTTTTCTTCCGTGAATTTTTTAAATTTCCACCGAATATGTCGGACACATTTCCATATCTCGCGATGTACCATTATCTTTTCTGGAGCGTGGTGCTCATTATGGGAATTGCCTACTGGATGGCAGCAATGGATCCGGCAAAACACAAAATTGTTCTCTTCATCGGTTCCATCGGAAAATTAATTGCTGTTGCATTCTGGATCATGCTGTATGCGCAGGGACACGGAAAATGGGGAATGATGGCTGCTATTATTGAAGATGGAACAATGGGAATTTTAATGGCCATACTTTATTTCGGAAAAAATTCAACGTCAATAATAAAAACTTAAAAATGAAAAAAACAATCTTCCTCCTCGCAGCGGTGGCATCGCTTTCCGCATTCACATTTATCAAAATAAACATCACTCCTATTTCTATCGGAACTTCTATGCCGAAAGGAGAGGATACGCTGATCAACGTGATGAATGATAAACCGGTCACGCTGAATTCGCAGAAAAAGAAAAACGGGTTACTCGTTATGTTTTCATGCAACACGTGCCCGTTCGTGATCGCGAATGAAAAAAGAATTGCAAAGGTGCAGCACGATATTCAGAAACTGGAAATAGGAATGGTGATCATTAATTCCAATGAAGGTTATCGTGACGGCGATGATTCAAAATCTGCAATGAAAGATTATGGCAGCAGGCAAAAGTTTCTTACACCGTACCTGCTCGATGTGAATTCTGTTTTTGCTGATGCATTCGGCGCTACACGCACACCGGAATGTTTTCTTTTTAATAAAGATGGAAATTTAGTTTACCAGGGAGCGATCGACGATTCTCCGAAAGATGAAAGCGCCGTGCAGCATCATTATCTCATGGATGCGATGACTGCGTTAGTTGCCGGAAAAGATATTGAAGTGAAGACCACGGTTTCTACGGGATGTGGAATAAAGAGGAAGCAGTAGGCAGTTTTCAGCGGCGGCTGCAGAAAAAAAATGAAGAGAAACAGTAGAAAAAAAATAATTTCTAACGCTACAATTTAAACAGAAAAAAATCCTCTCCATTTCCGGAGAGGATTTAATGTGTGCGAATCTGTGGTGTTATTTTACCGATCTCACCACTGCTTTAAAAGCTTCGGGGTGATTCATCGCAAGATCAGCAAGAGTTTTACGGTTGAGAGTAATTCCTTTTTTATTGGCTGCTGCAATGAATTGTGAATAGGACATTCCTTCTTCGCGAACTCCGGCGTTGATGCGCTGGATCCACAAGGAACGGAAGTTGCGTTTTTTCTGTTTGCGGTCGCGGTAGGCATACACGAGACCTTTTTCGAGTGTGTTTCTTGCTACGGTCCAAACATTTCCTTTGGCACCCCAGTAGCCGCGCGTCATCTTAAGGAATTTTTTCCTCTTAGCTCTCGACGCTACATTGTTGACTGATCTTGGCATTTTGTTTTTTCGTTTTGGTTTTGAGTGTCACTTAGCGGAGTGAACTTTGTACTGCAAAACCGGGTTTAACATTGTCCGACCATTCTGATCGGATAAATTTTTCGGATTGACCCAGTATAAACTACTTTCTGCGTTTTCTCACATACAAAGCAGAGCTTTCACGTTGTTCAGGTCGGGTTTGGAAACCAGTCCTGTATTCGTCAGGCGACGTTTACGTGTTTTCTCTTTCTTGGTAAGAATGTGACGTTTGAAAGCATGTTTCCTTTTGATCTTACCCGTTCCAGTAATAGCGAAACGTTTTTTCGCGCTGGAATTGGTTTTCATCTTAGGCATGCTGTTTTATTTAACCAACCGGTTCGTTCCGGCAGGGGCGCAAAGGTAAGAAAAATCTGAAAAGGGGCAGTTTACTCTTTTATAAACCTTCTGCAAATCCCATTGATCCGCACCAGGTACATTCCCGGATCTAACCCATCAATATTCATGGAAAAATTTTCTTTTCCTTCCATCGATTCACTCTTCACCAGGTTGCCGGTAACATCGAATATTTCGAGAAGGCCGCTTTCTTCCATTGGAAAACTGATGTTGATCGAATGCTCAGCAGGAACAGGATAAATATTAAATGATGGAAGTGCATTTTCAGAAATAGTTCCGGTCATGACATCATTGAGATTCACAATTCCATTCCAGATCCGTATCTGGTCCACGATTCCGCTTGAAGTATATTCTGTTCTCGTAATGCTATCATCATAAAAAAATCCGAGTACGCGATCGGCACCGCTCAATTTTGCAACATAATTCTGTGTTGGATCTACGCCATAAGATTGACGGAAAAGTGTACTGGAAGAAAAGAGATAAGCGTTCACAGAATCATTGGCCATATTCCGCGTCATGAGAACGGTGTAATCGGTATTCGGACTCAGTACTGTTGAACCAAATGTTCCGGAAGAATAGAGATCGAGATCGCCCGAAAAAATATAAAATCCCTGGTCGGAACCACGATCGAAAAAATCAATGATCTTCCGGTAGCCACTCACATCAGCAAATTGAAAAGTTACTGCAATTGAATAATCATTTTCTGTAAAAACCGCATCGGGAATCGTGACTCGTACGCCGCCGCCGGTAACGGATGCGTCCGCTGTCCACGACCATGTAGTAGCAGAAAATGAATTGACAGAAGCATTGAAGGCGGAAGCAGTTGCATTGGAATAAACATCCGAGAAATTGCCGCTGAAATCCAACTGGCTGATGAGCGTCGCCTGCGCATAAAAATTCTGAGGAATAAAAATTATTGCCGTTAAAAGAATAGCAGTGGAGTGAAGTAGATTTTTTTTCATGGGATTAAAGTTTGAATTGTAAAATTAATTTATTCCGAAATCAAAAGCGAATTTATTTCAAAGGTTCCTGATCCTCCATTCCTTCGGATACAGGTTATTCGCACGATTTTCCAGAAGATTCAGCCAGCCCAGTGGAACTCCTTTATAAGTTGCGAGTACGATACCGGTTTCATTTTCTGAAAATTTCAATTCCTGTTTCGCGAGAAATTTCAAAGCATCTTCTTTCGAAAGCATAAGTTCGCGAAAATTTTTGCGATTCAATTCTGTTGACAGGGCCACCTCGTGCGTGGGTTTTGCTCCTTTCTGCATTTCAGCGACCGGTAATCCGGCGTGAACAATATTCATTTTCCGGAAGATCGTTTGCATGTCTGATGAAATATTTTTTCTGAACAGGATCATCCTTCCATTGTGGCTGAAGAAATCAAATTTAGTAGGATCGGCTACAAAATTTTTCACCAGGTCTTTTTCACGATTATTTGCAAATGATAATCCTTCTTTCAGTTTTCCCGGATTTTTTTCCGGCCGGTCCTTTTTCTGAAGAACGCTCATGAAAAATCCTTCTCCTTTCAACCGATGTGGAAAAAAACGATAACCGTATATCCCGTTATGAAAAGTTTCAGTGATCCGCCATTCTTCCGGTAACTGCAGGGAAAGGCTTTCGAAATTTATTTTTTCTTTGAGCCACGCAATATTTTTTTCATTCTCTTCTTCGTTGAAACTACATGTACTGTAAATAAGAATTCCGTTTTCTTTCAGCGCAGGCCATGCATCAAGAATAATTCTCCGCTGCCGCATCGAACACAATTCCACAGCAGGCGGCGACCATTCTTTAGCAGCATCAGGATCGCGCCGGAATAATCCTTCGCCCGAACAGGGAACATCGGCAAGCATCACATCAAAGAATCCGGGAATCTCCCGGAAATGGTCAGGATCATTATTGGTCACTAAAAAATTATCGCGTCCCCATTTGATGAGATTTTCGGAGAGCACATGCGCACGCGCGCGGATCACCTCGTTACTCACGAGCAAACTGTTTTCTGTAATGAGCGAAGACAGATGTGTGGATTTTCCGCCGGGAGCAGCACAGAGATCAAGCACGTGAATATTTTTTCCCAGGTCCACATGCTGGTGAAGCGCCTGTTCAATTCCCATGGAACTTGCTTCCTGCACATAATAAAATCCTGCGTGAAAAAACGGATCACGCGTAAAGGAAGGACGCTTCGGCAGGTAGAATCCACCGGTGGCCCACTGTACTTTTTCAGAAGGAAAATTAGTTTTCCACTTGAATGGATTCACGCGTATGCTTACCGGCGCGGGCGAAGAAAAAGTTTTTTCCCAATCAGCAAATTCATTGCCGAGGAGATTCTTCATCTTTTCGCTGTATGTTTTTGGTAACTGCATAAAAAAATCATTGGCCATTAGTCATTGGGAATAACGCGTTACCCAAAACCAACAACCAATGACAATTGATTAACGACTGATATTATGGGCATCTCTAAAAACGCAGCAGTTCGAAGTTATTAGAGATGCTCTTATTTTTTCTTTTTAGGAGTAAGCAACATCTGCATTCGTTTTCCTTCGAGTGCGGGAAGTTGTTCTACTTTTCCGAATTCTTCCAGTTCCTGTGCAAAACGCAGCAGCAGTATCTCTCCCTGTTCTTTGAAAACGATAGAGCGGCCTCTGAACATTACATAAGCTTTCACTTTTGCTCCCTGTTCCAGGAATTTTATTGCGTGATTTCTTTTGAAATTGAAATCATGATCATCAGTATGCGGGCCGAAACGGATCTCTTTCACAATAACTTTCTGCGCTTTTGATTTGATCTCTTTCTGTTTTTTCTTCTGCTCGTAGAGGAATTTTTTGTAATCCACTACGCGGCATACCGGCGGAGTGGCAGAAGGAACGATCTCAACAAGATCGAGACCGAATTCTTTTGCGAGATCCAGCGCTTTTGAAATGGAATAGACCCCCGATTCGATTCCTTCACCTACTACACGTACTTCTGCTACATCACGGATCTTTTCATTGATGCGGTGTAATTCTTCTTTGATTCGTGGTCCGCGCGGTCCGCGATTGAATGGTGGCCGCGATGCTGTTCCGCCGGGTCGGGGCGGGAATGATGGGCGATTGCCTCTGTATGGAGTTGCGATTTTAACCTCCTGTTTTAGTTGCGTACGAAATTCGAATTGTTATGAATCTTCAAAACGCGGATCGTACGAATACCGCGCCAGTAGATTTTATGAATTCAAAGAATCAAGTTTGTGTTTCACTTCCATGTTGACGAGCTCAGCAAAATCGGAAAGCGGCATCGAACCTTTATCACCTTCGCCCTGTTTGCGAACGGAAACTGTTCCATCTGCCATTTCTTTTTCGCCCGCGATAAGCATGTAAGGAACTTTTTTCAATTCAGTATCGCGTATTTTTTTCCCGATCTTTTCGCTGCGATCATCAACGAAGGCACGAATATCGGAATTTTTCAGTTGCTCTTTTATTTTTTCAGCATACTCATTGTACTTGTCGCTTATAGGAAGAACAGCCACCTGTTCGGGTGTCAGCCACAATGGAAATTTTCCGGCACAATGCTCAATGAGAACTGCAACAAAACGTTCCATCGATCCGAAAGGAGCACGATGGATCATTACAGGGCGATGCTTCTGATTATCGGCGCCGGTGTATTCGAGTTCGAATCGTTCCGGCAAATTATAATCAACCTGTATGGTTCCCAATTGCCATTTTCTCCCGATAGCATCACGCACCATGAAATCAAGTTTTGGCCCATAGAAAGCCGCTTCACCGTATTCCACCACGGTCTTCAGTTTTTTTTCATCTGCCGCTTCTATGATCGCCTGTTCTGCTTTATTCCAGTTCTCATCGGAGCCAATGTATTTTGAACGATCTGTTTTATCACGGAGAGAAATTTGCGCTGTGTAATCGGTAAATTCAAGCGCACGGAAAACAAGAAGTACAAGATCGATCACTTTGCAGAATTCTTCTCTCACCTGGTCGGGACGGCAGAATAAATGCGCATCATCCTGCGTGAATCCGCGCACACGCGTGAGTCCGTGCAATTCTCCGTGCTGCTCATAGCGGTAAACGGTTCCGAATTCAGCCAGGCGAACAGGGAGATCTTTGTACGAACGCGGTTTGCTTTTATAAATTTCGCAGTGATGCGGACAATTCATCGGTTTGAGAAAAAATTCTTCTCCTTCCTGCGGTGTGCGAATGGGCTGAAAAGAATCTTTACCGTATTTCTCATAATGGCCGGAAGTGATATAAAGATTTTTGTGGCCAATGTGCGGAGTGATCACCTGAACATATCCTGCTTTCATTTGCGCTTTCTGCAGAAAATTCTGAAGACGTTCACGCAATGCAGTTCCATTCGGAAGCCAGAGCGGCAAACCCATCCCGACTTTTTCCGAAAAAGTAAAAAGTTCAAGTTCGCGTCCGAGTTTGCGGTGATCGCGTTTCTTTGCTTCTTCGAGGAGAACAAGATATTCATCAAGCTCTTTCTGCTTCGGAAAAGTGATCCCGTAAATGCGCGTGAGTTGTTTTTTTGTTTCGTCGCCGCGCCAGTATGCGCCCGCGAGATTGAGAAGCTTCACTGCTTTTATGAATCCTGTATTCGGGATGTGAGGGCCACGGCAGAGATCGGTGAAATTTCCCTGCGTGTAAAAAGTAATTTTTCCGTCTTCGAGATCCTTGATAAGATCGAGTTTATACTCATCACCTTTCTCTGTGAAATATTTTTCAGCATCGGCTTTACTCACTTCTTTGCGCACGTAAGCATTTTTCTGTTGCGCGAGTTCAAGAATTTTCTTCTCGATCTTTGCAAAATCGTCAGACGACATTTGTTGCCCACCGAGATCCACGTCATAATAAAATCCGTTTTCTATTGGAGGGCCAATTCCGAATTTCACGCCGGGATACAATGCTTCGAGCGCTTCTGCCATCAAATGCGCCGACGAATGCCACATGGTTTCTTTTCCATCCACATCATTCCAGGTGAGCAATTGCAACTTCGCATCGGAATGGATCGGCCGTGTTGCATCCCGAATTTCGCCATTGATCCTGGCGCTGAGAACATTTCTTGCAAGACCTTCTGAAATGGATTGCGCTACTTCGAGCGCTGTGGTGCCTTCTTTATATTGACGAACGGCACCGTCGGGTAGAGTAATGTTTATCATTTGTTTTCCCTGCTTACAACGCAGGTTTTTTGTTGTGTATTACAAAGATAATTATTTATTGCGGAAGACTCAGGAATGAATAATGAAAAGCTGAAAATTCAGAAATTTTTTTGTGATTGAAATTATTCTCACACCTGCGAGCGCGCAATGGAATCTGCAATGCGCGTGGAGTCTTCTTTCATTTTTCGTTTTTCTTTTTTCGAAAAGTGCTTGAAGTATATTTTTTCATTCTTATGCGCACGGTGTTCAAATATTCCATCTGAAATATTTTCTGCCACACCATTGGTCATTTCCGCAAACATTCCTTCGCAGCTTCCGGCACCAATGATAAGTACGAGTAGTAGCGGGATCATAAAACCGAATGCTCTTGCTTCATTTTTCTTTTTCCAGTTTCTGATCGATAAAAAAAATAAAACGCTGATGTGAAGTGCAAATGCAAAGATCAGAAGGAAGGATAAGTGCAGCCGGTAAAAAAGCAGGTAGTAACCGAGGAAGATCCCGAGTTGCGAAATAAGAATTTTAAATGTTGTCCTTTTCATTATGTGAATTTAGGACATTCCTCATTGACTTAATACGCTGCTCAAATAACAGCATGAACCAAATCCTACAACCATTACAATGATGAGGGAGAGGAGATAACCGTATCCGGCGCCTTCCTGTTTTTTCGAAAAACTGAGGATCATAAGAATGAGTAAAACCAATTCGTGAATAAGCAGGGGAGCCATGTCTTTGAATAAAATATCGTAGGTGCCGGAGCCGATGGAAAGAAATCCAATTAAAATCTGGTACGCGGCAAAGATCGTCAATTGAACACGCAGGACTTTCCAGATCGTCTTGCTTTTATTTTCAGGTGACGGCGGTTGTTGCGTTCCGTAATTCATCGAGTTTATGTTTGTGTTGCTCACGATAAAAAAGATTCATCGTTTCGAACGGAATTATTTTTCCTTCGCCATTCACAATGTGCACACATGATTTTTTAATTGCACGTACATCGAAATTCCACGCATCAATGAACTGCATGATAATAACGCGGAATAAATTTTTGTAGGTCAGCCCCGGCGCTTTGATCTGCGGGAGGCAACAGAGCAGCGATTTCAATTCTTCAGTTGCAGAAGACGGAGAATGAGCAGTGCTGAAAAGACGGAGAACATGTTCATGTAATTTTTCGTCCTGCTCATACACGATCGTGTTTTGCGAATTATCCAGCAATTGATCGGGATCAATGAATCGTGTCAATGGAAAAATATTACCATCCATCTTCAGCGCGTAGCCCATTGCGAGCGCATCGGGATTGCACGGGACAGGAATAAGATCTTTTTCAGAAAAAATTTCCGATTGATTCAATATTTCTCTTCTCACTTCCGTCAGCGTCGTGCGGTTTTTTTCCGGATCGAAATTTTCCAACCGGCCGGCAATTTGCGTGGGCTGAAAAGTCACACCGCGAACACAGGGCTGCTCAATAGCAAATTCAATGATCTTCCCGATCTCATCCATGTTCAATCCTTTTTCAAGAGTGACCACGAGTGTTGTATTCAGATCGTATTTGTTGAGATGCTCCAGCGCTTTTGTTCGCACATCCGTCAGGTCTTTTCCGCGCAATTTTTTCAATACATCAGGGCGAAAAGAATCGAATTGAAGATAAATTTCAAAATCGGGCATGTATTCCGCAAGGCGTTTTACAAATTCTTCTTCTTTCGCAATGCGGATTCCATTCGTGTTCAACATGAGATGACGGACCGGTTTTGTTTTCGCCATATCGAGAATTTCGAAAAACTGCGGATGAATGGTCGGTTCTCCTCCGCTGATCTGGATGATGTCGGGTCGTCCTTCATTGCGTACAACCGCATCAAACATCTTTTCCACTTCTTCAAGCGAACGATGACGTCCGTGATGCGGCGATGATTCTGAGTAACACGTTGGGCAAGTGAGATTGCAACGATCTGTGATTTCCACCAGCGTAAGACAGGAATGCTGTTCATGATCGGGACACAATCCGCAATCGTACGGGCATCCGTAATGCGTGCGCGTGTTGAACACAAGAGGCATTTCAGATGGTTTCATATAATTTCTCGCCAGCCGGTAATATTCTTTTTCTGTTGCAATTAAAACTTTCTGGTGCCCGTGTTCCGGGCATCGCTTCAGCATGAAAACAAGTTCCTCTTCGAAAACTATTTTTGCATCAACACGTTTCAGGCAATGCGGGCAGAGACTGAGCGTGAAATCGAAATAAGTATAAGGTCTTTCAGGCATATTGTTTCAGCAGATGTCCGGGCCGGATGAAAACTTTCGCATAATACAAAAGTCCGAGTACACAAGCCGTTTGAATGGTGCTGAGTTTCCACGGATACAAATGATCATCCTTCAAGTATTCATTGAAGAACCTAAAAATAAAATAAGCAACCATCATCAGTTGGAAAAGAGAACCATTCGCTAAGGTGTACTTTTCATTTATTTTCCGCAACACAAAAAATGTTACGGAGAGAAAAATAATTTCATAAAAGGGAAGAGGATGACGGGAAATCCCGTCGCCATAATCAATTCCCCATGGCAGCGTAGTAGAAATTCCTGCCGTATGATCGTTGAGTGCAGTAAGCAAACACCCGATCCGTCCAATGATAAGTGCAAGCAGGATCGGGAAAACGAAAAGGTCGCCGGAACGTTTTTTTTCTCCGAGAATTATTTTGGTCAACTCCACCGCCAATGTGCCACCGAATAATCCACCGACAATTGTTTTGTTGTTGAATGCAATGAAAATATTTTTCCAGCCCGGGTGCGCCATCCATGAAGGATCCTCAAGTGCTCCAAGTATTCTCGAACCAAGAAGAGCGCCGGCGGTTGCACCAACAATTATCCATATACGATTTGTTTCTTTGACCGGATCGATGGATTTTTTTCTGAGGTATAAATAATAACGGAAACCAGTCACGAAAGCAGCAACTTCAAAAATAGTGTGAACATAAACAGGCACTACGAGACGCATCATTTCACTAAGATAGTTTATCGCACGGATAATTTTTATTTTTTGATTCGTCTGCCGGCCTATGGAATTTTATGCTGCAAGCGAAATAAAAGAACACCTCTGGAAATTAACCGCTATCCATTTGTTAAATACTTGTTGCCTTTTATTTTTTGCAGTAACTTTACGGTAATTCCTGCTGCCCTTAATTAATAAAGTTTCCCATGAGCAGGCTATTTATTTTTTTCCTTTTGTTATTTCCCTGTGGAATGTTTTCGCAGCTCATTCTTGAGCAGGAAGATTTCACGAATTATCTGGGTACTGTTGCAACGGTTCCGGCCGGATGGAATTTTTCTTACCAGGGAAATTATACTTCTGTTGCAAGTTGTGGAACAAGCGGCCCGAACGCCTACAAGTTCGGAGTGAATCTCGCAACGATCAACACGCCTCCATTCTCAAATGCAGACACCGTTCAATTCTGGGTGAAAGGTTTGTCAACCGATGCAGTGAGCATGCTGGTGTGTCTTGAAAGCCCCGACAGTCTTGCGTGGGATACTATTGGCAAAGTGCAGCCGATCCCAACTACCGGAACTGTATTTAAATATCATGTGAGCAGCGCGGCACATCACCTTCGCTTTACGTATGTAAAATCGGCGGGAAATGTTTCTTTCGATGATTATCGTTTGCTACAGAATTCTGTTGTTTCAAATTCAACGGGAACGATCACTGTTTATTTCAATCACCCGGTGAATACTGCTGTTTCTTCCGGAATAAATGCTGTTTACCTGAATCAAACGATCGACGATACTTTAATTGCATATATCAATCGCGCAAAATTCACACTCGACATAGCTGTGTATAATTATATTCAAACTGCTTCCATTTCAAATATTGCAACGGCGATCAATAATGCTTACGCTCGTGGTGTGAAGATCCGTTGGATATACAATGGAAGTTCTTCCAACAGCGGACTCTCTTTGCTGAATTCAGGTATTCCTAAATTGGGAAGTCCTACCAGCGCATCTTATAATATCATGCATAATAAATTCATGATCGTGGATGCGCATTCTTCCAACGTGGATGACCCGATCGTTTGGACGGGCTCTACCAACTGGGATGACCAGCAGATCAATTCCGATTACAATAATGTCATTATCATTCGTGATAAAAATCTTGCTACGGCATACACCACTGAATTCAATGAAATGTGGGGCGACACCGGGATGGTTGCAAATACCACGAATTCCAGGTTCGGCCCTTTCAAAACCGATAATACGCCGCATACATTTACAATTGGAACAAGAACAGTCGAATTATATTTCAGTCCTTCAGATGGAGTGAATAACCAGATCCTGAATAAGATCAATTCTGCGAACAATTCTCTTTTCTTCGGTGTTTATACTTTCACTGAATCGAGTGATGCCAATGCAATTGTTGCGCGGCAGTCGGCCGGTGTTTACACTGCCGGGATCATCGATCAAAACAGTACACCATACTCTGCTTACCCGATTCTGAATTCCGGGCTTGGCAGTATGCTTGAAGTTTATTCCAATGCAACTTTTCTTTATCATAATAAATTTCTCATCGTTGATGAATGTGATTCCACTTCCGATCCGCTGGTGCTTACCGGTTCGCACAACTGGACAGCGACTGCCGATACGAAGAATGATGAGAATACGGTGATCGTGCACAGCGTACTTATTGCCAATGAATATTACCAGTCATTCAACATGAATTTTTCTGATCTTGGCGGAAGTTTAGGGTTGTCTTGTATTACAACCAGTCTTTCTTCTGCACCCATTGACCTGAATTCAATTTCGGTTTTTCCAGTGCCGGCTTCAGAAATGATAAATGTGAAAAATATTTTCGGGGGAAACGTGAAGATCAGAATTTATGATACCAACGGCCAACTGGTGATGGAGATGAATGGTGCGGATGAAATTTTCAGCGCCGGTGTTGCGTCTTTACCGGATGGAATGTATTTCATTGCCGAAGAAAAAGAAGGTAACATTGCAAACGGAAAATTCATTATTCAACGCTGAGCAATGAAAAAATATTTTTTCTTTCTTGTATTCACACTGCTTTACGGTTCTGTATTTTCACAAGCGGCAGTAAGAATTCTTTTCGATGCAACGAAAGCAGAAATGGCCGGTAATGCCGATTGGGTAGTGGATGCTGATACGCACAACATCGGTTTCAGCAGCGGGCCCGCAGTAGTTGGACAGGGAAACGAATCGAATCCGCAAACTATTCCTACACCTGCGCAGTCGGGCATAAACGCGAGCACACCCGAGACTTACTGGAACGGATCACTGTCTGCGTGGGGAGTCGATTGTGCAAATCATAGTTACGTGGTGGAAACACTTCCTTACAATGGAGCGATTTCTTACGGAAATTCTTCCAATGCGCAGGATCTTTCGAATTACAAAGTGTTCATCGTCTGCGAACCGAATATTGTTTTCAGTTCTTCAGAAAAAACTGCGCTACTGAATTTTGTTCAGAATGGAGGAGGGCTTTTCATTATTTCTGATCACACAGTTTCTGATCGCAACAACGACGGATGGGATTCTCCCGGAATATGGAATGATCTTTTTACCAATAATTCTGTTCAGAATGATCCATTCGGATTCAGTGTCGATCTCCAGAATTTTTCGCAGATCACAACAAATGCCGCCACTCTTCCCGGCGATTCCATTCTGCACGGACCTATGGGAAATGTAACAGAAGCGCAGTGGTCGAACGGAACAACTTTTACGATCAACAATTCTGACAATGCAACAACGAAAGGTGTGATCTACAAAACTTCTTCATCTACAACAGGAACAACGAATGTAATGGCGCTGTACGGAAGATTCGGCAATGGAAAATTTGCAGCAATAGGAGACAGTTCACCGTGTGACGATGGAACAGGCGACGTGAATGATGTTTTATATAATGGCTATTTTTCTGATGCCGCAGGAAATCATCAATTGCTGATTATGAATATGACGATCTGGTTGGCGGAAACAAATCCCGTCTCAACGGGACTTACACAATTCAATCCCGATAGTTATCAGAATGAAAATTCAGGATTTGAAATTTATCCTAATCCTTCCGATGGAAAATTTTTCATACACAGGAATACAAATGGGGAAACAACAATTGTGATCTACAATTCTCTTGGGGAGCAAATAAAAAATATTTCCGTGGATACTTCAGTTATTGAAATTGATTTGAGGGGAGAGGAGGCCGGAATATATTTTGCAGAGATATGGGCTAACGGGAGGGTGTACAGGGGGAAGATGGTAAGAGAATAATCAAAAACTCAATCGCACATTTCGGATCACCATGGAAAGTAACCGACTCTGGCATTGACAGGGTATGATTTGTTTTGATTAAGATTTGGAAAATATGACAAATGTCTATAAATTTGAGACAAATGTCAGATTATGAAAAAGAAACCCAAGCCCTATTCAATTCCTGATCTCGAATCATTCAGTCAGGAAAACCTGATGACCTTTGCTGAGCAGGGCATCACCTATGGAATCTTCAACCAGATCACGCATCGTATCCCGCTTTCCGTAGAGGATTGGGCAGGTTTTCTCCATCTTTCAGAAAGAACGCTTCACCGTTACCGTAAATACAAACTCAAATTCGATCCATTGCATTCAGAACGCATCCTGGAACTTGTATTGCTTTTCAATAAAGGCGTGCGGGTGTTCGGTAGCGAGGAAAATTATTTTACCTGGCTGAGTTCAGCTAATATTTCACTTGGCGGTAAATCTCCGCGCTCTTTACTTGGAAGTTCTGTGGGTATAAGCCTCATCAAAGACGAACTCTCGCGCATTGAACACGGCGTACTCGCATGATTGTTTTCCGGCTGGGCAGTAATCGTTATCCTGATTTTCTTTCCGGAACAGGCGCTGAAAAAACCGGTGGGAGATGGAACAGCAGGGGCGTAAAAATGGTTTACACTTCCGAATCGCGATCACTTTGTACCGCTGAACTTGCGGTTCATCTTCCATTGGGAATTGTACCGGCCGACTATGAAATTGTCACGATAAAAATCCCTTTGCAAATAAAAATAAAAGTCCTTTCCGAAAAAGATCTACCTGAGGACTGGAGAAAATTTCCACATTCTTTATCTACGCAGTTGATCGGGAATAAATTCATCAGGGAAAATAAATATGCTGTGTTTAAAGTTCCTTCTGCCGTTGTGCCTGGCGATTTCAATTTTTTATTGAATCCTTATCATCGGAAATTTTCCCCGATCAGAATTATGAAAAGAGAAAAATTCGAATTCGATCAACGACTCTTCAGGAGATGAGAAAATTATTCTGGTTTTCATTGCAGCACTTCGCACACGCAACGGAATCCGAGCCAGGGTTGCGGGCCATAATATTTATAATCATTTCTGTAATATGCTTTTTTCAGCGAGTCGGGATACCGGGGTTCGAACATTGCGTCTTTTCCGGTATAAGTTCCATCGAGATAAGTGATATAGTTGTATCCTTTCACAACCGAGTCGGCGATCAATTCAGAAACATTTCCAAGCAAATTATAAATGCCGAATGAATTCGGTTTGCCGGAATAAACTTCCTGCGTGGGTCCATAGCGCAGCATGACCGAAGTTCCGCCTTTCACTTTGTACAAAACATCTTTGTGCGTGCGGAACATGTCATACATCTCTTTGGTGTTACTGCAAACCATATTCCGTTTGTCATAAGTATTTTCGAAACCATACGGATACATTCCGGAGTTGAGCCCGCCGGATGCGGCATATTCCCATTCTGCTTTCGTGGGCAGGCGATAGCGCACGCGTTCCGTGTAATGTGTGAGCGAGTCTGCCTGCGGCCATGCGTAGTGATCGAGCTTCACCATGTAATATTCATTTACGCGATCTGTTCTCCATTTACAAAATGCAATTGCCTGCTCGTATGAAATTCCAGCCACGGGACAATTTCTATACGAGGGATGATGGAGATAGAATTGTGTGTAATTTTTGAAAGAAGAATCGATGCATGAATTTTTCCAGACGAGTGTGTCAGGAAGAAGAGCAGCATAATTTTCTTTCCTGACACGGCTTGTCCAATAAAGATATTCCAGCCAATCGAGATTCCTGATTTCAGTTTCATCAATGAAAACACTATCGCGCAGCCAAACTGTTCCCGGCGGAACGAGTTTGAACTTCGGTTGCTTTCTCACTTTGTCGGGATGCTTTTGTGAGAATGCACTCAGAAGTAAAAGGAGGACGGGAATTAATAACAGAGTGCGCCGCATTTGCATGAATAACGCAATTCCATGGAAAAGTTACAATGGAAATTTAATGAGCCGGACGGAATTTTTTAGCCCTGATGTGACCCGGGTATCCGGGGCGCAGCAGGACAGGTGTGAATTTGTTGCACATCAGCCGCCGCTCCAAAACGACATACAAAATAAATTTCCGGAATTATTTTACCAGCCCGAAAAATTTTGCAGCATAATAAATGGAATAAAAATCCACATCCTTCGCAAACATTCCGGTTTTTCCTCCCTGGCCGGGTTCATTACCGGGATCAACGGGAATAGCATGTCCCATTTTTTTGAAAGTGAAAATACTCACAACTGTTTTTCCTGAAGAGTCGAGATAAATTTTATTGGTTACCAGTGGATTGTTATTGAACATGGTGTCGGTTTTATCCGGGATGGTATCTGTTTCGTGAACGTTGGCCCACTGCTTTACAATTTCATTTGCATTCGAAGGATCAACGACAAGATCTTTTTCTCCCTGAAAAATAATCACGGCGGGATAATTTCCATGATAGCCATGATCTGCGTTTCTCACTTTATCGCCGAGTTCCTCCGGAGTTTTGTGAATGCCGCCGCTCATTCCACTAATTGCGTCACCCGCATTATTTACAAGACCATAAGCACCACCGGCGAAAATGGCGCCCTTCGAAAAAATATCAGGATAAGTGGCGAGAAGAATATCGGCCATAGCTGCACCTGCGGAAAGTCCGGAGACGAAAATTTTTGTAGAATCGATCTTGTATTTTGTTTCTGTATAATTTACCATTTCCACAATGGAAGCCGGCTCACCTTTTCCACGCTGGCGATCATCGGGCATGAACCAGTCAAAACATCCATTGGGATTGTTCAGTAATTTCTGTTGCGGATAAATAACGATGAAACCGTATTTGTCAGCGAGTTTGTTCCATTCCGTAAGTCTTGCGCAGTCGGCCGCCGATTCGCCGCAACCATGGAGTGAAACTACAACAGGAATAGGAGAAGGGATACTGTCGGGGACATGAATGAAACAAACAAGATTTCCGGGATTGTCGCCGAAGTTTTCAATTTCCGTTAGTGATTCTCTGCAAAAAAATGTAAGCGGAAAAAATAAAAGCAGGAAAGTAAAGGGGATGAAATATTTTCCGGATCGCAACATGGGTTCATTTAAGAGCACTCGGAAATGTACCTTGAGAATAGAATCTTAACAACAAAAAATATTCAATCTTGAATTTCAAGTTTGAATCACACCCACATTATATTTTTTCGAGATGGGTGCGTGATCGGCCGCTTCAATTCCCATGGAGATCCATTTGCGTGTTTCGAGTGGATGAATAATTCCGTCGACCCACAATCTTGCAGCGGCGTAGTAAGGAGAAGTTTGTGCATTGTAACGATCGGTGATCTTGTTGAGTAAAGCTTTTTCATCTTCCGGCGTAATTTCTTTTCCCTGCGCTTTGAGCGTACTCACCTGGATCTGCAATAAAGTTTTTGCTGCCTGCGCTCCGCCCATGACCGCGATCTGCGCGGTGGGCCACGCTACGATCAATCGAGGATCGTACGCTTTTCCGCACATCGCATAATTTCCTGCGCCGTAAGAATTGCCAATGATGATCGTGAATTTCGGAACTACGGAATTGCTCATTGCATTTACCATTTTCGCGCCGTCTTTAATAATTCCTCCCTGTTCGGAACGTGAACCAACCATGAAGCCGGTTACGTCTTGTAAAAAAACAAGGGGAATTTTTTTCTGGTTGCAGTTCATGATGAAGCGCGCCGCTTTGTCGGCCGAATCGGAATAGATGACGCCACCGAATTGCATTTCACCTTTTTTACTTTTCACGACTTTGCGCTGGTTCGCTACAATTCCAACCGCCCATCCATCTATTCGTGCAAGCCCGCACACGATGGATTGCCCGTAGAGTTCTTTGTATTCTTCAAATTGAGAATCATCAACGAGGCGGAGAATAATTTCGTTCATATCGTAAGGTTTCTCGCGCGAATCGGGAATGATGCCGAGAATTTCTTTTTCATCCAGTTTTGGAGGTTGTGTTTTAACACGACTGAAGCCGGCTTTTTCATACGTGCCGATCTTATCCATAATGTTGCGGATGCGGTCGAGGCAATCTTTATCGTCTTTGCATTTATAATCGGTGACGCCGGAAATTTCGCAGTGCGTAGTTGCTCCACCTAAAGTTTCATTGTCAATATTTTCTCCGATAGCCGCTTTCACGAGATAGGAACCTGCGAGAAAGATTGTTCCGGTTTTATCGACGATCATCGCTTCGTCGCTCATGATGGGCAGGTATGCGCCGCCCGCAACGCACGAACCCATGATGGCTGCGATCTGCAGAATTCCTTCTGACGACATGATGGCGTTGTTGCGGAAAATTCTGCCGAAATTTTCTTTGTCGGGAAAAATCTCATCCTGCATGGGAAGAAAAACTCCGGCGCTGTCCACGAGATAAATAATGGGCAGGCGATTTTCCATTGCAATTTCCTGTGCGCGAAGATTCTTTTTTCCGGTGATGGGAAACCATGCTCCGGCTTTTACAGTAGCATCATTTGCGACAACAATACATTCTCTCTTGTTCACATAACCGAGCATGACCACCACGCCACCGGAAGGACAACCGCCATACTCTTTGTACATGTCGTCGCCGGCAAATGCGCCAATCTCAATTCGTGGGGAATCTTTGTCGAATAAATAATCGGTGCGCTCGCGTGCGGTGAGTTTTCCCTGTTCGTGTTGTTTTTCAATGCGCGTTTTTCCACCACCGAGTGACGCTTTTTCAAAGCGTTTCTCCATTGCGGAGATCAGCTGCTTGAGCGTGTCTTCGTTTTTATTGAAGGTGATGTCGGTGGCGGATTTGGAGGTACTCATTGAAAAGTTGCCTGGTTTCCTGGGTTCGTTACGTTCGTTGACGTTTGATCGGAATCGCTATCCAACATAAGCAACACATCCAACATAAGGAACCAATTATTATTCTTCCTCTTCGTTCGTGCTTTCTTCCAATTCGTAGAGTCGCACAAATTCTGCAAGGTCTTCTGCTTTGAGATCTTTCGCTTTCACTTTGTATTTGGCGCGGAGATAATCGGGTTCGCGTTCCTGGAGAAGTTCGTGAACGAAAGTCCAGAGTTCGTGTCCTTTTTTTCCATTGAGAAGAGGGCGTGAATCTACGAGTGGTTCGAGGCGTTCGGTAAGATGATCGGTACTCATCTTCATGTAAATGGTAACGCCGGCTTCATTCATTTTATCCATGTTGTCATCGAAGCAGGCCGTTCCGCCACCGCAAGCCATTACGAAATCATCCTGTTCGATGAGTTCGTTGAGCGTTTGTTTTTCGAGATCGCGGAAATGTTTTTCTCCATCTCCGGAAAAGATCGCTGCTATGTCTTTGCCGAATTTTTTTTCAATTTCTTTATCGAGATCGATGAATTTGAGTCCGAGTTCTTTCGCGAGACCTTCACCTGTTGTCGATTTGCCGCTTCCCATGAAGCCTACCAGAAAAATGCGCATGATTGTTTTTTAAATTGTTTTTGCAAAAGTGAGCATTTTATCACAACATAGCGCCGAAATTTATTGACACCATAATACCTTTTTCAAAATAGTAATCAACATTGGCCTCATCGAAGGTCAGCCGTTTTTCTCCCCATTCATGGAGTTCCTCTTCGATCTGCGTAAAACCATATTTTTTCATTAGGCGGCGCAGTTCATCTTCATTGAGTTTGAAGACGTGGGTATCGAGCATTTTAAGTATTACGGAATTGTCGGCTTCCACACAGCAGAACCGGGTTCCGTCTTCATTGTCGAAAAAAAGTGAAAACCCCCGAGACCAATAGTGCCAAACAGGGGCTAAAGTACCATCACCGGAATCGAGGTTTTCGGTTTCCTCAGGAGATCCCATGGCAGAAACGATGACCTCCGTTGATGCTCCGAACGGAACACCACCGAAATGTTTCAGTAATTCTGCTTCGTAAGATTTCATTGGGACAGTGTAGAATAAAGATAACATAACTTTAAATAATACTGAAACTCTTCTCAATAAAACAAGGGGCATTATTTCAATAAATTTGAATGACTGGTTTTTTTATAATGAGAAGTATTTGGAGGGTGCGATTTTCTGAATTTCCATTAATTCCCTACATTTGCCTCCCTTAAAAACAAGAAGTCATGTCGAAAGTCTGCCAGATCACAGGAAAGCACACGGTTGTTGGAAACAAAGTGTCGCACTCGAACCGTAAGACCAAACGTACTTTTCAGCCGAACTTACAGGTGAAAAAATTCTATTTGCCATCCGAGAAGAAATGGATCACCATAAAGGTTTCCACTTCCGGATTGCGTACCATCAATAAGATCGGGATCACCGAAGCGGTAAAACGTGCGCGTGCAAAAGGATATCTGAAATAAACAAAACGGCTTTTTGCCGCCGGTATCATTAACTTACCATTGAAAACGCCACCAGAAAAAACAGGTGGCGTTTTTGTATTTTTAATTCTCAATAATTACAAAATGAAAAAAACGGCCATCATTCCTGCGTTGCTCTTCCTGCTCTTCTGCTTTTCTTCTTTTTCCAGGATCAGTAATTATTCTTACGAGAGCGATCTGCTGAGCGCCGATTTTCATAAGGGAAGAAGAGATGCATTACGCAAACTGATGCCGGAAAATTCTGCCGCAGTTATTTTTTCAAATAAAGAACTCATTCGCTCCAATGATGTCGAATTCGATTTTCACCAGGATCCCGATATGTATTATCTCAGTGGTTATATGGAGCCGAATTCCGCATTGGTAATCTTCAAAGAACCGCAACGATTCGATTCCATAATTACCAATGAAATTCTTTTCGTGCAGGAGCGCGATCCCGCGCAGGAAGTATGGACCGGCAGAATGCTGGGTGTGGAAGCAGCTTCGAAAACTCTTGGAATTAAAAACGTTTTGTCGGATAAAGAATTTTCAAAATTCAATTTCGGCTGGAAAAGATTCGTGAACGTGCTTTCTCTTCCGTTGCGCGACTTGAGTGTTGAAAAAAATGAACCATTAGGTTCGCAAAGTGAAATGGAGAATTCTTTTCAGGCACAACTTTCTTCTAATGGAAATAGAGGCGGCGAACAATTAACGGGCATGCTCCTGCAGTTACGCAAAGTAAAACAGCCGGCGGAATTACAATTATTGAAACGTGCCATTGATATCACCGATTCAGGACACATTGAACTGATGAAAGCATTACAACCTGACATGACGGAATACCAGGTACAGGCCATTGTGGAATATGAATTCAAAAAGCGCGGCGCCGAATACGAAGGTTATCCCAGCATTTGCGGATCCGGAGAAAATTCATGCATACTTCACTATACGAGCAACAGGCGCGCATTCACCGGGAATGAATTGATCGTTGTGGATGCCGGTGCTGAATATCATGGTTATTCTGCCGACGTGACGCGCACGCTTCCTGTGAATGGAAAATTTTCTCCCGAACAAAAACTTATTTATGAAATTGTTCTGGCGGCGCAGGAAGCCGGGATAAAAAAATGTATGGCGGGAAATGATTTTCATGATCCGCACAAGGCGGCAGTGAAAGTGATCCAGGACGGACTGATGAAACTCGGGATAATTTCTTCGCCGGAACAATTTGATCTGTATTTCATGCACGGAACTTCGCATCACATCGGGCTGGACGTTCACGATGCAGACTATGAAGGAAAGCTTGTCGCAAATAATATCATCACTGTAGAACCCGGAATTTATATTCCGGAAGGTTCTCCCTGCGATAAGAAATGGTGGAATATCGGTGTGCGGATCGAAGATGATGTGCTCATCACGAATGGAGTTCCCGATGTTCTTTCAGAAGCTGTTCCTAAAAAGGTGGAGGAGATAGAAAAAATGATGGCCTTGACAAGTTATCTTAATGATGCAAAATGAACAATATAAATCACTGATATTTATTGTTTTAAGTAAAATCGTAAATTGTAAATTCTAAATTGTGCCGGCACTTGGTATTTCCTCCTTCAATCATTACCTTTGCCTCCCGTTACAAAAACGAATGAACAATGGCTAAGAAAGGCAATCGCATACAGGTAATTCTTGAGTGTACCGAACACAAGGAAAGTGGTAAACCGGGAACATCCCGTTACATTACCACAAAAAATAAGAAGAATTCTCCCGACCGAATCGAGTTGAAAAAATACAACCCGATCCTGAAAAAAATGACGGTCCATAAAGAGATCAAATAATCATAAAAAATAAGTCATGGCTAAGAAAGTTGTTGCTACCCTCAAAACCGGTGAAGGAAAACAGTTCACCCGCGTAATTAAAATGGTGAAGTCGGCGAAGACCGGCGCTTATGCATTCAAAGAAGAAGTTGTGCATAATGATCACATCAAGGATTTCCTTGCAGATAAAAAATAATTCCGATTGGAAATAAATGAGAAAGCTTCTTTCACCGAGAGAAGCTTTTCTTTTTCCGTTTACTCTCCATTCCTGAATTGTACATTGTAAATTGTACATTACGTATGGCATTTTTCGGACTCTTCAGTAAAGAAAAAAAAGAAAGCCTCGATAAAGGATTATCGAAGACGAAGGAAAGTTTCTTTTCGAAGATCGCGCGCGCGGTTGCAGGAAAATCTTCGGTCGATGAAGAGGTACTGGAAAACCTGGAAGAGATCCTGATCACTTCTGATGTTGGTGTTGAAACGACGCAGAAGATCATTGCGCGTATCGAAAAACGAGTGGCGAAAGAAAAATATGTGAACACCGGTGAACTGAATAAAATTCTCCGAGACGAAATAGCCGCGCTGCTTGCAGAAAATAAATCGGCCGACATGGATGATTTTGCTGTTCCTGAAAATAAAAAACCGTACGTGATTATGGTAGTGGGTGTGAATGGCGTTGGAAAAACCACGACGATCGGAAAACTTGCGAACGCTTTTAAAAGATCGGGAAAGAATGTGATGCTCGGCGCTGCCGATACTTTTCGTGCAGCGGCAGTAGATCAACTCAACATCTGGGCGCAACGTGTGGATGTGAGTATCGTTTCACAGGGAATGGGCGCAGACCCTGCTTCTGTTGCATTCGACACGCTGAATTCTGCAGTCGCAAAAAATGCGGAAGTTGTGATCATTGACACAGCAGGGCGATTGCATAACAAAGTGAACCTGATGAATGAGCTCACTAAAATAAAAAAGGTGATGCAGAAAGTTGTTCCCGATGCACCGCACGAAGTGTTGCTCGTTCTCGATGGTTCTACCGGACAGAACGCCGTGGAGCAATGCAAACAGTTCACAGCTGCTACCGATGTTACTGCGATCGCTGTAACGAAACTCGACGGAACAGCGAAGGGCGGAGTGGTGATAGGAATTTCTGATCAATTTAAAATTCCTGTGAAATATATAGGGGTGGGAGAGAAGATGGATGACCTGCAGGTTTTTAATAAGACAGAATTTGTGGATTCACTTTTCAAACAGAACTGAACGGATTCTCCGAATGAAAAATCAGTTCATCTCTTTTTGTTTTTACTTTTTTGTGATCCCGGCGGCTCTTTGTGCACAGCACCATTCTCCTAAACATTTCATTGTTGATTCGGTACGCTTAGCTGATTCGATAAAGATGACGGACGATTCTGTGCAGGCGGATATGATGAAGAAGGAAGCTGAACAGAAATTCCTCGATGAGGAACTGAAAAAACAATGCCTTGAAAAGGAAAACCGCCTGATGTACCAGCGTAGAAATAGCATCAGCATCATTGTGATCGCCGTTATAATCATTTCACTTGTAATTGTCGGACTCATCATTCTTATCGTAGTTCTCTCCGGCAGAAAGTAGTCTTTCAATCGCTGGTATTCCTTTGAATTCTTATCTTGCTTAGAGAATTTTCCAAAACAAAGGCACGCGGATTTCGCCGGAACTTTTTTGTCTCCTGCATTATGAAAAAAAATGAACCGGTAAAAAAACTTTGCTGCTGATGTTCACATTCGTCCGTTCTATTGTCAACACCGGCGTAACACCCGATCTGCCATTCAAACAGCAGAATCGTATTCGCATTTTCAATTCTTCTTCACTTGTCATTGCTTTCATCTGCACCGCTTATACTATCATCGGTTACCTCAATCATTATTACATCGCCACTGCCCTCACACTTACGGAACTCGGAGGTACCATTTTCAGTATTGCGATGATGAAGTGGAGAAACTATCGTATATCTTTTCATCTCACGCTCATTCTCGGAATGATCTTTCTCGCCACGTTCAGCCTGCTCTATGGCGAAACAGGACAAACGCATATTTTTCTTCTGTTCATGCCTATGGGTGCGGTGATCGTCTTTGATAATTTCAAAGTCATCTTCACTTATTTTTTTGCGGCGATCGCGGTGATCATTGCATTGAAAGTTACTTTCAATTCCCCATCCTACAAATCGTATTATCCTTTCGATCCGCTGAATAATATTTTCGGCATCATGAATACAGGATTCACCGGGCTGCTCATTTTTCTTGGAGTGAAAATGTTCAAGACAGAAAATGTGGCGTTCAATGAAAAAGTAGAAACGCAACGGCTGCAGCTGGAAGAAAGGAACAAAGACATTCTCGACAGCATTCATTATGCAAAAAGAATTCAGCGTGCACTCCTTGCTTCCGATACGATGCTCAGGAATAATCTTCCGGAGTATTTTGTTTTCTATCGCCCGAAAGATATTGTTAGCGGAGATTTCTATTGGGCGGATGAATCACCGGATGGTAAATTTTTATTGCTCACCGGCGATTGCACCGGGCATGGAGTTCCCGGTGCGTTCATGTCGCTGCTGAATATTTCCATTCTTCATGAGCTGACGAACGGTTTGAAAATGACGAAGCCCGATGAATTGCTGAACACGCAGCGCAAAGCGATCATCATGGCGCTGAATCCTGAAGGGGCCGATGAAGAATCGAAAGACGGGATGGATTGTGTACTCTGCAGTTTCGACCTGAAAAATAATCGCGTGGAATTTTCCTGTGCCAATAATCCGCTGTGGATTTTGCGCAACGGTGAAATGATGGAATTCAAAGCGGACAAACAACCCGTGGGCATGCACGAAGGCATTGCCATAAATTATACGTTGCACACAACCGATCTTCGCAAAGGAGATATCATTTACACGTTCACTGATGGATTTGCCGATCAGTTCGGAGGCCCCCGCGGAAAAAAATTCAAATACGCTCAATTGAAAGAAAAATTGCTCGCAATGAAAAATGAAAAATTAGCATTGCAGAAAGAACAACTCTCGGAAATTTTCGAAGAATGGAAAGGAGAACTCGAACAACTCGATGATGTACTCGTTATAGGAATCAGGATCTGAATGAGAACGGCCGGAAAAATATTTTTCTTACTGTGCGCATTTACATGCGCATCACTGCATGCGCAACAGGGTATGCACCTGTACGATTCTCTGGTGAAAGCTGTTGCAACAATGCCGGATGATTCGAACAAAATCAAAACCATGCTCGCGATCGTGAAAAGTGCATCAGCATTCAGCCCCGACAGCCAGTTGGTTTGGGCGAATCGCGGCCTCACTCTTTCAAGAAAAATGAATAACAAAAGAGGAATCGCCGGTTTCACTTCCCAGATCGGTGTTTATTATCTCGATCACGGAGACCAGGAAAAAGCAGTGAAGCTGATGATCGAAGCACTGGGTTATTATGAAGAATTGAAGGACATGAAAAATATTGCGCGGCTCAACATGAATCTTGGAAATACATTTTATTATAAAAAAGATTATACCCAGGCAATGCGTTATCACCAGCTGGCGCTTGATCAGTACAATTCCATCAGCAACAAAAAAGGAGTTGCCGACTGCAGCATGAATCTTGCGAACGAATATATCGTAACCGGTGATACTACTCTTGCGCTTGACCTTTACAATAAATCACTGAAAATACGGGAAGATATTAAAGACAGAATAGGAATTGCACAATGCCTGAATAATCTCGGCGATACTTATGGTGATCTGCGCGATTATAATAAAGCGATCGATTATTTTAAAAGAGCGCTTGCCATCAAAAAGGATCTCGGTGATAATTACAGTATGGCGGCGACTTATGGTGCGATGGCAAAACTCGAACAGAAAAGAAATAATAACAACGATGCGATAAAATATGGTTTGGAATCGATGCGCCTCTGTGCTCTTTCCAGGAATATATCAGTGACGCAGGAAGCGGCTTTCGTTCTCGCTGAAGCCTATGGATCAAAAAAAGATTTTTCCAATGCTTACAAATATGAAGTGATAGGAACCAATTACAAAGATTCGCTTTTCTCCGCGGAATCAAATCGCAGCATCGCAGAAATGCAAACGAAATACGAAACAGATAAAAAAGAAAAACAAAACCAGATCCTTGAACAGAAAAATAAAATTGCCACACTCGAATCAGGAAAAAAAGATGCAGAGATCAGCCAGCAGCGCATTTACATTATTTCTGCAGCCATTGGTTTGCTTCTTGCTTTCGGGCTTGTGCTTTTTATTTTCAAAGGATATAAAGACAAACAAAAAGCACATTACATCATTTCCCTCCAGAAAAAGGAAGTGGAACGGCAGCGCGATCTCGTGCAAGAAAAACAAAAAGAGATCGTCGATTCTATTACGTATGCAAAACGAATTCAGGGAGCGCTGCTTGCTTCGGATAGTTTATTGAAAAAAAATCTTCCCGATCATTTTGTCTTTTACAAACCGAAAGACATTGTGAGCGGCGATTTCTATTGGGCCAATCTCACTCCTGCCGGAAAATTTCTTTTGCTCACCGGCGACTGTACAGGGCACGGAGTTCCCGGCGCATTCATGTCGCTGCTCAACATTACGCTGCTGAGTGAAATTGTGAATGAACACCGCATCACGCAGCCCGATGATATTCTCAACGAAGTGCGGCGCGACATTATTCTTGCGCTGAACCCCGAAGGATCGGAAGAAATTTCGCAGGATGGAATGGATTGTTCGCTCTGCAGTTTTGATTTCAGGAATGGAAACCTCGCGCTCGCTTCGGCGTTCAACGCGGTGTTGCTTGTGCGCGATGGAAACGTAACCGAATTTCCAGGTGATAAACAACCGGTGGGATTTTTCGAAGGTGATTCCCGCCCATTCACACTTCAGAAAACAGAAATAAAAAAAGGCGATACCATTTACACTTTCAGCGATGGATTCGGTGACCAGTTCGGTGGGGAGAAAGGGAAAAAATACAAGTACACTAACCTGAAAACTTTTCTTCTTTCCATTGTGCATCTTCCCATGAATGAGCAAAAGAAAAAACTCGAAGAAGAATTCAATTCATGGAAAGGCGATCTCTTCCAGGTGGATGATGTGTTAGTGATAGGAATAAAAATATCCTGACCAATGGTAAGACAGAAACTATTCATTATTTTATTTTGTTGGTTCTCTCTTATATCATTCGCACAATCCATGAATGAGGACAGCCTGCTGCATATTCTGAACAGTTCTGCTTCCGATACAACCCGCGCAAATGTTCTGCTCAGCCTGAGCCGCATCTTCAGAGAAACAGATAGCATAAAGGCGAGATCCTATGCAGAACGCGGACTTGAATTGGCAAGAAAAACCGGCCGAAAAGATCAGGAAGCGTCAGCCATTTTTGTTCTTGCTGATGTCCGCAATAATGCAAGTGATATGAAGACTGCCATTCCGCTTTATCTCGAATCGGCCAGTCTGTACAAGGAAGCCAATTCACAAGTGAAGTATTTCAGAACACTGCGTTTGCTCGGCACTTGCTACGCCAATATCGGAGATTTTGAAAACGCGTATAAATACCTGGGGCTTGCCAGAGATGGATTTGAAAAGCTGAACGATTACGATCAATTAAAAGTTGTACTGAACAAACTCACCGCCGCTTACTACGCCGAAAAAGATTATCAGCGCGTCAAAACGATCACTGAGGAATCGCTTGAGCGCGCAATAGCGAATTCCGATTCGAGTATTCTTACAGCCCTGTATGGAAATCTCGGGCTGGCCTTTATTGAACTAAATGAATATGATTCATCGGCATTTTATCTGAATAAAAGTGTAGCAATAGATATTGCAACCAGCGATTCACTGAGTCTCGCCGGCGATTATCTGAATATCGGTTTTCTTTATTCCAGGAAAAACGATATTGACAATGCGCTTAAATATTATGAAGCGTCCTATTCCATTTTTCATGAGCATCACAGCCTGGAAGACGAATGCACACTCCTCAATAATATCGGCAATATTTATTTCAGGAAAAAAGATTTCCGAACGGCGATCGACCACTCTTTCAGAAGTTATAGCATCGCTTTATCACTCGAATTGCCGGATGATGAGAAAGAAGCGGCCCAGGATCTTGCAAAAGAATATGCCGCGATCGGGGGATTTGATAGTGCTTACAAATACAGTACGATCTGGTCTACGCTAAAGGATTCATTGTTCAATATTGAAAAGGTAGATGCGATCGAATCCGTGCAAACCAGATTCGATGTGGACAAGAAAAAAAGGGAGAACGAATTACTCAGTAAGAAACTCCAGGTCACACAACTCGCCGGAGAGAAACAAAAGATCTACACGTATTCCATGATAGGAATAGCGACACTGATCCTGATCGTCGCATTCCTTTCGTTGCGTGGTTACCGGCAGAAAAAGAAAGCGAATGGTTTGCTCGAAGAAAAAAACAAACTCATTCATTCGCAGAAACTCGAAGTAGAACGGCAAAAAGACATCCTCGATGAAAAACAAAAAGAGATCGTCGATTCTATTACGTATGCAAAACGAATTCAGGGAGCGCTGCTTGCTTCGGATAGTTTATTGAAAAAAAATCTTCCCGATCATTTTGTTTTTTACAAACCAAAGGATATTGTAAGCGGCGATTTCTATTGGGCCAATCTCACTCCTGCCGGAAAATTTCTTTTGCTCACCGGCGACTGTACAGGCCATGGTGTTCCCGGTGCGTTCATGTCGTTGCTCAACATTACTTTGCTCAATGAGATCGTGAACGAACACCGCATCACACAACCTGACGATATTCTGAATGAAGTAAGAAGCGATATTATCAGTGCACTCAATCCTGATGGATCGAATATCACTTCGTGGGACGGAATGGATTGTTCTATTTGTAGTTTTGATTTCAGGAATAATAAAATGTCCTTTTCCAGCGCGTTCAATCCCATCCTTATTATTCGAAACGGGGAAACGATAGAATTCCCGGCGGACAAACAACCTGTTGGTTTTTTTGATAAGGAAGTCAAACCATTTACTTTACAGAAAGAAGATCTTAATCCGGGTGATATGGTCTATACATTCACCGACGGATTTGCTGACCAGTTTGGTGGCGGTAAAGGGAAGAAATATAAATTTTCGAGAATGAAGGAAATGCTCGGTGCAATTTCGAAGTTGCCCATGAATGAGCAAAAGAAAAAACTCGAAGAGGAATTCAATTCATGGAAAGGCGATCTCTTCCAGGTGGATGATGTGTTAGTGATAGGAATCAAAGTTTAAAATAATTTTATTTCCCGGTATTTTTGCAATAATTTAGGTCGGGGATCGTTATTCAAACGCCATTAACCTTGCATGAAAAAAGTTTTTCTCGTTTTTTGTTTTGTTTTTTCACTTTCGGCAATGTTCCGGGCGCAGGTCTATTTCAACAACCGGTATGGACTTCCGGGCGACTACACCGGCGGCTCACAAATTGTTTTTTCTCAGAATGCATATTTCGTTGCGGGCAGCGCGTGCGCCCAGGCAAATTGTGCTGAAGCAGCATTGTTCAAAATTGATATTTCCGGCAATCTTATCTGGGAAAAGAAACTTACGCAGGACCATTATTCCAATGCGAATACTGTGACCGCTCTCAGTGATGGAAATTTCATGGTGTGCGGAAAGGATTCTCTTCCGGGAATTTTTTTGTGGAAAGTGGATGCGAACGGGAACACACTCTGGACAAATAGCATTTACGATTCCACTTTCCATCGCACTGCACTTATGTGCAAAGAAGCGGATGATCATGGACTTGTTATTGTTGGATGGGGTGGAAGCCCAACAGGAAATTCCAAAATAATTTTGCTGAAAACAGATGCAGCGGGAAATTTATTGTGGGAAAAAAGAACTACGCCTCCTTATTATGGTTATGGAACAAGTCTTGATAAATGTATCGATGGCGGATTTATCATTGGAGGAACATGGGTTGTTCCCAATTGCAGCGGGCCTCCTTTTTCGTATGCCTATCTGCAGAAGACCGACAGCGTGGGAAATATGCAATGGCAGCATCTTTACAACATAAATAGCACAACCGGTGGAGCGCGTGGTGCAGATGTGATTGCAGTAAAAGAAAAATTTATTTTCAGCGCCACCGCTTTTGGAGATAATTATTGCCAGATCGGCGCGATCTGCGTTTTAAAAACAGATTCAGTGGGAAATATCATTTGGCAAACGCCGCTTACTCAGACAGCACCCGGCACTTATGCAGGAAATTTATGTTTATTGTCCAATGGCGCTTATGTCGTTTCCGGAACGGCGCCGCACACCAGTTTCAGCGTACATATGGATGGTGTATTGATAAAAGTGAATGATAATGGAATGGAACAATGGTGCGGCCATTATGAAAATATTTTCGGGCCAGGCAGTTCAAATTATCTCTATGATGTAGTTGTTGCTCCGGATGGCGGATACGCGGCCGGCGGAATGGTTATGCCGGCAGCACCTGACACGGGAATAAATGATATGTGGGTGATGAAAACGGATGGGAATGGCTGCGATGCTTTTGGAAATTGTCCTTCGCCGATCGTGAGCGGAGTGCCGGTTAACATTCAGAATGAAAATGATTTTTCTGTTTTTCCGGATCCTTCCGATGGAATTTTCACGGTGCATTCTGATTTTGATAATTATGATCTCGGGATTTTTGATGTGAATGGAAAATTGATCCTTGAGAAAAATTCTGCAGAAAAGAAAAGTGAAATTGATCTTACGGACCAGCCAGCCGGAATTTATTTTCTGAAGATTACCGGTGAAAGGGGACAGATCATGACGAAGAAGATCATTAAGAATTAATTCTGCCCATCTCCTAATATTAATTTACAAGAAGTTTTTCCGCCAGGGATAGAAGCGGCATCCTCCATGAAGCGGAGCTTGCTTCCGCTTTATGGAGATACAGCGAATAGCCCGGCCGGCGGCATAAAAAAAATTGCCATTTGGAAAATGTACCTTTGTTCTCCAATGAAAACAAAAACACTCCGGCGGAATAAAGTGAACGTGGTAACGCTCGGCTGTTCGAAAAATATTTTCGATAGCGAAGTGCTGATGGGCCAGTTGAAGGCGAACAATATTGAAGTGGAGCATGAAAGCAAAAAAGATGACGCAGGAATTGTGATCATCAATACGTGTGGTTTCATTGACAATGCAAAACAGGAAAGTATAGATACCATTCTCCGTTTCGTGGATGCGAAGGAAAACGGGCTCGTCGAAAAAGTTTACGTCACCGGATGTCTCAGTGAACGCTACAAACACGATCTCGAAAAAGAAATTCCGGAAGTGGATGCATGGTTCGGCACGCGCGATCTTCCCCGTATGCTGAAAACGCTCAAGGCAGATTACAAGCACGACCTTGTTGGAGAAAGAATTCTTACCACGCCGAATCATTTTGCTTACCTGAAAATTTCGGAAGGATGCGATCGCCCGTGCTCGTTCTGCGCGATACCGATCATGCGCGGGAAACATATTTCCACCCCCATTGAACAACTCATAGCGCAGGCAAAAATTCTTGCGAAGAACGGAACGAAAGAATTGATCCTGATCGCGCAGGATTCCACTTACTACGGGCTCGACATTTATAAAAAAAGAAATCTCGATGAATTGCTCCACAAACTTTCTGAAGTGGACGGCATCGACTGGATACGTTTGCATTATGCATTTCCGAGTGGTTTCCCAATGGAAATTCTCGACGTGATGCGAACGAATGAAAAGATCTGCAATTATCTCGACATGCCTTTGCAGCACATCAGCGATGCGATGCTGAAAAGTATGAAGCGGGGAACCACGAAACAAAAGACGATTGATCTTGTAAATAGGATCCGCGAAAAAGTTCCGGGCATTACTTTGCGCACCACGCTCATTGCGGGTTACCCGGGCGAGACGGAAAAAGATCATGAAGAAATGCTGCGCTGGGTGGAAGAAACAAAATTCGACCGGCTCGGCATCTTCACCTATTCCCACGAAGAAAATACTTCTGCTTTCGAATTGAAGGATGATGTGGAACCGGAAATAAAACAGGAACGCGCAAGCGCTGTAATGGAAATGCAATCGGGAATTTCATTTGTAATGAACCAGAACAAGGTGGGAGAAGAGATGAAAGTTCTTTTCGACCGTAAAGAATCCGGTTTTTTCATTGGGAGAACCGAATCCGATTCGCCGGAAGTGGATAATGAAGTGCTCGTAGATGCTGCACAGGATTTTGTGCGCATCGGCGATTTTGCCAATGTGAAAATTGAAAAAGCAGAGGAATTTGATCTTTACGGAAGTGTTGTTTGTTAACAGATGAGTGCGTAAGAAGAGCATTAATTACTCCGGGGTCAAGCCCTAATTTTCTTAGTTTTGTTATGCAAAAAAATCTTCCATGAAAAAATTCTACTTTCTCGGCGTACTTCTCACTTTTCTTTTCGCGGGCATGCACCAGCGTACACAGGCGCAGAACACGATCGTATGCGACAGCGTGCTGCAAACGTCCACCTGCGCGGGAGGAAATGTGATCATCCCGTTTTCAGTAACAGGAACTTTTCCATTCGGAAATATTTTTACGGCACAATTTTCTGACTGGCTTGGAAATTTCGGAAGCCCGGTGAACATGGGAACTACTTTTTTTACGATCGGCGGAAACGGAATTATTTTCGGAACTATTCCTGCCAATGCAAGTTTCAGTTTCTTCTACCGCATTCGCGTCATTTCTTCAAATCCGCAGGACACGAGCAATACGAGCCCGAACTCGGTTATCATTACGCAGATCGCACAATTGAATACGATCATTTCCAATCCGGGCGATTCCGCTTGTCCCGGCGATACGATCACGCTTTACGCACTCAATATTGCTACTGCTTATTCCTGGAGTACCGGTGATACCACGCAATCCATTCAGGTCACTACTTCAGGAATTTATTCGGTGACGACAACGGATGCGCTTACCTGCCAGAGTACGACGAGCGATACCGTGGTATTCGATCCGTCGCAATGCACCGGAGTTGCGGAAAATAATTTTTCAGATCAATTCAGTCTTTCGGCGAATCCGGCGCACGATGAATTGAATATTAATTTCGGAAACGTTTATGACGCTGATGTTTTGCTGAGCATCTACAATTCGCTTGGGCAGAAAGTGCAGGAAGAAAAATTCCGCGCGCATCCGTCAGCGCAGGAGAAGATTGGCATAAGCGATCTCCATGCCGGAATTTATTTTGTGGTACTTGAAAGTGAAGGGCAGCGCGTGGCGAAGAAAATTATTGTGGAGTAAATAATAAAAAAGTTCTTTAAAAAATTTAGGGCATCTCTAATAACTTCGAACTGCTGCGTTGTGGGCTACGCCCTCAAAATCCTCATTTACGAATAGTAAATTCCGGTTTTTCGGGCTTGCCCGCCTTGCATTTCTGTGTTTTTAGAGATGCCCTTTAATCAGTGTAAATCAGCGCAAGTCTGTGGCATCTTTATAAAATAACCACTGATTACTCAGATTTACACTGATTATTTTTTTCCTCCGATAAAATTATTTTCCGCAAAGATTCCTGATCTCTTCCAGCAATGCATTCTGCCTGCTTAAGGTCATCCCGATCATTTTAATCAATTTTAAATTGGAAGGAATATCTTTAGCCAGGATCAATTCTTTTTCAAGCAATAAATTTTTTTCAGTTTTTGTCAATGAAGTGAGGCAGGTGAGGGGGTATAATTTTTCTGAATCCGCAAGTTCACGCAGGCCTTTGCCCGCGGGAAAATTCCAGCTCAGCAATTTCAATCCTGTACAATTGCCATAATTCACCGCATCCTCGGTAAAGCGCGTGTTCGTTACCACCCAACCATAATATTTTTCAACGTCTTTCACCGGGTGTTCTTCGAAGTAATTCCTGATGTCATTGAAACGCGAATGAATGTAGAGCGGCACTTTCACATCGCAGTTCAAACCATCATGCCGGTGAAATTTGCATTCGATAATGTGCAGTTCGTTCCCTTTTTTTGCGAGTACATCCACTTCATGTTTCACACATTTTCCATTGAGGATCACGCTGTGTTTCGTTTCATAACCTCTTGCGGCAAGAACGGCTGCAATATATTTTTCGAAATAAAAACCTTCGGGACCGAGTGCGATGATCGCCTGTTTGAGATTATAGCGCGCCGCAAGAAATTTCGATTCCGCCCTTAGTTCTGCAAAAGCAAGGCGGTAAATTTCTTTCGTGGAAATCCCATCGTACAAAGAAGAACGGATCTTTACGAGAATTGCGTTCACCTGTTCTTCATCTGCGCCTGCACGACGCAGTGATGCTTCCAATTTCTTTTCGGAGAAATAACTTTCTTCGCCCGTTGATTTGGTAATGCGTACCGGTAATTTAGTTTTCATTGTAATCAAAGTTACCGGAATCGGAATTAGCCGCCTTGGTTTCTACGGAGAATATTTTTTAATTTTATATATCCGCAATCCGATGATGAACTTATTTTTTACAACTGCCATTTCAATTTCACTGCTATGTCCCCCGGAACTTTTTTCACAAACTGATTCGGCTCATAGCCATTCTATCACCGTTCATTTTTTGTACGGATCCAAACCGAAAAGAAATTGCAAAGCAAGTGAAGAAAAATGTTTTGGGGGAATTCACGGCGGGCATGTTTCCATTGAGGACGACAGTTGCATTTTCAGTTTTCAACCCAAATATGGCTGGCATATTTTTGCGAGTCGCCGTCACCGGCTCGGAGGATTCATTGCTGAAGACAAATCATCTTTTCATAAGGACACTTGCGGAGATCAATATACTTCCATCGTAATTCCACTCAGTGATTCACAATATGTGGCGTACAAAAAACTGAAAGCAGTATTTCTCGGGAAGAGTCCGTATGATTATGCTTTTTTCGGTGTTCGTTGTGCGGCCGGTGCCGCCGATGTTCTTTCTCATCTCGGTATTCTCAAAGAACGTTCTGTTTTCGGAGATGTCTGTCATAATTTTTATCCACAGCGACTGAGAAGAAAATTGATACGTTACGCGAAAAAAAACAACTGCACCATCATTCGTCATTGCGGAAGAGCAACACGCAAGTGGGAAAGAGAGTAAGCAGCGGGCAGTCAAAGAAACGGTAGTGGGTCAGTTTGAAAATTCTTAGCGCCTTAGCGTCTTTGCGGTTTAATAAAAGAATGGTTTAGGAACCGCGAAGGTGCCAAGGCGCGAAATTGAATCGGAAAAGAGCAAACTGAGCCACTACCAAAGAAACCCATAACTCCTAACACTGATTCGTATATTCGCACTTCATATATTCCTCCCGAACATGTTCGGAATAATTCGTACTCATGAATAAATCACGACTCGAGGCATTTTCCGACGGAGTATTTTCCATCGCCATCACGTTGCTCGTATTCAACATCACCATTCCCACTTGCGATTATGTTCATTTGAAGCAGACGTTGCTGGAAATGCTGCCGAAAATCCTTTCCTACATCATGACGTTCACACTCATCGGACTGTATTGGATCGGGCATCATTTTTATTTCGACCGGATAAAATATGTGGATGGAAATTTTGTGTGGATGAATATGTTATTGTTGCTGCTCATCTGCATAGTGCCTTTTCCCACCGGCTTGCTTGGAAAATTTCCAAACGGAAAAATTCCAATTGTGCTTTACGGTATCAATCTCATCGCCACCAACCTGCTTTCTTTTTTCATGCTCATGTATCTTTACAAACACAAGCACCTCGTTAACGAACATTTCAAAGACGAGTTTTATAAAAAACAATTGCCGTTATTTTTCTGGATCAATTTTACGTACGCCATTGCTATTGTCTTTGCTTTTATTTATCCCGTGGTGAGCTACGTGCTTTACGTTGCCACGCTTGCCATTGCGATCAAAGTTTATGTGAAGAGGATGAATCATGCGGCTGAAAAAGTAAAAGCATAATTCGGCTCAGATAACAGAATATCTGTCGAAAAGTATTTGTTCATCTCCCTTTTTTTTGTAGTATTGACAAGGCCTCTGCCCTTTTTCCCGGCCCTCCCTGATTGAAATTGAATTTCTTGCCAATACGTTTCAGAATTGAGACCGTTATTTTTTGACTGTCATTTTCTTTTTTGCCGTTTCCCCGGAAGTGTTGCAGTTTTTCTGCACTCGATTTGGCGAGTGAAAAAAAATGCACTGCTCATTCTTTGCTTTATCGTTCTCAGTGAAGATCGCCTGCCGGCCCAATGGAGTCCTGCTGTTGATTCATTGAAAAAACAAGTGTCAACATTTACTTATGCCGGGCAATTTGATTCCGCGAATTCGCTTGTGCTGAAATTCATCGGCAGGAAGGATCTTTCTCCCGTAGAGGAATTCTATGGCCATTTTCTTTTCGGCGATGTAATAAAATCTTCCGGCAAACCGGACAATGCTGTTGCTCCATTGCTCCAGTGCAGGAGTTACCTGGGAAATATTATTGACAGCGCATTATTCAGTTCGCTCGTTTATGGCGATGTAGCGGAATGTTATTTCACCATGCTGGATTATGGCAATGCGAAAAAATATTCGGAAATGTCCATTGCAGAAAGCCCGGTGAAGAGTCTCAGAGATGGAGGCCATGCTGTGAATTACATGATACTTGGTTACAGCGATTATCTTGAAAAAAAATATCCTTCATCCCTCGATTATTACAATAAAGCGATCGGCCAGTATTTATTGAAAGGTGAATCGTGCGAATTGCCACTGTGCTATACAAAAATGGCGCGCGTTTACAGTACGATGGGAAATGATAAACTTGCTGAAGAATATATTAGCCGTGCAATCCGGCTTAGTGATTCCTGCGGAATTGACAATTATAAATTATTAGCTAAACGAACGCTCTTTGAAATTTACCACGAAAAAGGAAATGATAAAAAGGCGCTTGAACTTCTGCTGGAGGTTAACGATTTGGTTGCAAAAATAGAAAGCAAACAGGATGATCAGAAAATGACGGAGATGGAAGTTCAGTATAAGGCACAGCTTGACGATCATGAAAATAAAAATCTCGAAGAAATAAACCGGAAGAATGAACAGTTGCTCGCACAGGGACAGGTTGAATTGGTAGTAGCTTTAATCACTTTCATTTTCATGCTCGCACTTGTTTTCGTGCTTATCCGCCTTGCTAAACAAAGAAAGAGAGCAAAAGAAAAACTCAGTTTACTGAATGAAGCACTGGAACAGAAAGTAAATGACCGTACGGAACACCTGCTTGAGGCAAACAGGAATGTTGAACTGAAATCAGAGTTGCTTTCTTTCCAGAATAATCAATTGACAGATTTCTGCAATATCCTTTCACATAATCTCCGTTCTCCGCTGGGAAATATGAAGCAATTGTTGAACCTCGTGGAGAATGCTGATAACGAAAAAGAACAAAAACTCATCCTCTCCAAAATGCGCCCTGTGGTCAACAATCTGAATGAAACATTATCGGAACTGCTCGAATCGTTGCAAGTAAGGCAGGATACTTCCATTGAATTGGATGAAGTGGACATTGCGCAATGCATTAAGAATACGCTTGAAGCAGTTTCTGAAGAAGTGATCCGGCTCAAAGCGGTGATCAATGTGAATGTGCAAGATGCTCCTGCGATCCGTTATCCGAAAAAATATATAGAGAGCATCATTCATAATCTCCTGACGAATGCACTTAAATACAGTTCGCCCGAGCGGAAACCGGTCATCACTATTGCAACAAAAAAGAAAGGAGAAATTATTATTCTTTCGGTTGCCGATAATGGACTCGGTATCGATTTAAAAAAATACAGGAAAGATATTTTCCGGATCAGAAAAGTTTTCCATGAACATCCCGATGCAAAAGGATTCGGATTATTTATTACCAAAACACAGGTGGAAGCGCTTGGAAATAAGATCAGCGTCGAAAGTGAACCGGGAGTTGGATCCACCTTCTTCGTGGAATTTGCCAATCAGGAGTGAGGAATTCTGAAAACTGAACAGCGAATGTTTTCAGTTTAACTATCTTCACGTTTCAATTTTCTGCCAATGAAACGTTTTCTCTTCTTCTTTCTTTTTCTTCTCTCTTCATTCTCCATTCTCAAAGCCGACGAAGGAATGTGGCTGCCCATCCTGCTCGATGAATTGAACATTACCGACATGCACGCGAATGGATTCAAACTGAGCGCCGACGATATTTACAGCGTGAATCATTCCAGTATGAAAGATGCCGTGTGCCAGTTCGGCGGTGGCTGCACAGCAGAACTCATTTCATCAAAAGGTTTGTTGCTCACGAATCATCATTGCGGATTCGGTTACCTGCAATCTCACAGCAGCAATGAAAATAATTATCTCGATAATGGATTCTGGGCAATGAATCAGCAACAGGAACTTGCATGCCCGGGTTTGACGGTAACTTTCATTGTGAGTATGGAAGATGTGACGGATAAAATTCTCGTTGGAGTGAGTGATACAATGAGTGAAGCTTCGAGAAATAAAATCATTGATGTTAATTCAAAAGCGCTTGCAAAAGAAAATACAAAACAAGGTTTTGATGCTTTTGTGCGCCCGTTCTTTTATGGAAATGTATTTTATCTTTTCGTTACACAGACGTTCAAAGACGTGCGCATGGTGGGCGCGCCCCCGCAGGAGATCGGAAATTTCGGTGGAGATTCTGATAACTGGATGTGGCCGCGGCAAACTGCTGATTTTTCTTTGTTCAGGATCTACGCTGATAAAAACAACGATCCTGCAGATTATTCGAAAGAAAATATTCCTTACACACCGAAAAAATTTTTCCGCATCAATGCAAATGGAGTCGGTGAAAATGATTTTACCATGGTGTATGGATTCCCGGGAAGAACAACGGAGTACCTCACTTCCTATGGAGTCGGCCTCCTTGAGAATGTTGCAGACCCGGTGAAAGTGGATATGCGCACCACGCGTATCACGATCATGGAAGATGAAATGAAAAAAGATCCGGAAGTGAAAATGAAATATGCAGCGAAGAGGAACGGTGCGGCGAATGCGTGGAAAAAATGGCAGGGCGAAGAAAAGGGATTGAAGGAAACAAATACCATCGCGCTCAAGCAGGCGCGTGAAGATGATTTCTCGAAAAAAATAAATGCCGATGCGGCGCTGAAAAATAAATACGGTGATCTTCTTCCTTCACTCCAAAAAGCAAACGAAGGAATTGTTCCTTATGAAAAAGGGGTGGACTATATGAGCGAAGGAATTTTTTCGGTGGAGCTTGTCGGTTTTGCAAATCAATTCAGTGATGTGATCAAATACAGTTCGGCGGATACCCTGGATGTGAAAAAACTCAACAACGCGCTGAATGCTGTTTATGGTTACGCACTTGACTTTTATAAAAACTATTCCGTAAAAGTTGACAAAGAAGAAGCATTCGCCCTCATCACGAAAATGATGGACGGCATCGATTCACTTTATCCTTACGATCCGCAACTGGATATTCCTTCGAAAATATTTTATGAGAAAAATGGTTTTGCTCTTCCGTTCTTCTGTTCTACGGTTCAGAAAAAATACAAAGGTGATCTGCAGAAATATCTCGACATGATCTGGTCAAAATCAATTCTGCTCGATTCTGCAAAATTATTTTCCATGTTGCGTAAATGGAAACCCTCCGATTGGAAAAAGATCAGCATGGATCCGGCATTTGTTCTCACCGGAACGAGTTATCTCTATTACGATGTTTTTGCGCTCCATCCTTATATGAAATTCAATGCAATCATAAATGCTTTGCAACGCCGTTACATGAAAGCGATGGAAGAAGTTTTTCCTGAAAAGAAATTTTATCCCGATGCGAATTTTACGCTGCGTGTTGCTTATGGAAAGATCGATGATTATTCTCCGCGCGATGGTGTGCAGTACAGTTGGTATTCTACGCTCGATGGTGTGATGGAGAAAGAAGATAATTCAAGTTTCGATTACAAAGTTCCCGCGCGCCTGCACGAACTCTGGGAGAAAAAAGATTACGGGCCGTATGCCGATAAAAAAGACGGGAAACTCCATACGTCATTTATTGCAACCAATCATACGACCGGCGGAAATTCCGGAAGCCCGGTGCTTGATGCGAATGGAGATCTAATCGGAACAAATTTCGATCGTTGCTGGGAAGGAACGATGAGCGATGTGAATTATGATCCGAAACTCTGCAGGAATATCGTGCTCGATGTGCGTTACACGCTTTTTATCATTGATAAATATGCAGGCGCAGGATACCTGATGAATGAAATGGAATTTGTGAAATGAAAGAGTTGCCCGTATCGCCGGAGAATAATCCGTGGAAAACTCATTACACTGAAAAAATTTATGAGTCGCCGTGGATCAGCGTTACAAAACATGACGTGACAGATCCAAACGGCCATCCCGGAATTTATTCGGTCGTTCATTTTAAAAATTTTGCAATAGGAATCATTGTTCTCGACGGGGAAAAAAATACTTTTCTCGTCGGGCAATATCGTTATCCTGTGAATGAATACACCTGGGAGATTCCCGAAGGCGGTGGCTCCACAGAAATTCCTCCGCTCGAATCGGCAAAACGCGAATTGAAAGAGGAGGCCGGCATCACCGCAAAAAAATGGACGCTCATCCAGGAAATGCAGTTGAGTAATTCTGCGACGGATGAATATTGTTATTTGTATCTCGCAGAAGAAATTGTAATAGGCGAAGCGGAGCCCGGGGAAGATGAAGATCTGCAATTGATAAAAATTCCATTCCATGATGCTTACCGCCTGGTTTGCGATGGAAAAATAACAGATTCACTTTCTGTGACCGCGATCCTGAAAGTGAAATTGCTGCTCGATGAAAAAAAACTTTGACCAACCCTGCCGGATTTCTCTCCTCGTTAACTGTTACCTTTGTTCCGAATGAAATTCGATTCCCGCAGTATTCCGTTTGATCGCATCGGACAGTTCCCTGAACTTTTTCTTGATTATGTGAACGGGAATGAAAAGGTGAAGGATTTTTTTCTGCATTCCCCGGATCAAAACGGTTTCCGCAAAGCGGCTTCTTCCGTTTTATTCGATGATGAAAAAAGAAAAACACTTGTAGAAGTTGTTTCTGCACAATATGCATCGGCAGGAATTTCAAATGAGCTTCTGCTGAATAAACTCGCGCAGAAAAATACGTTTACAATTTGCACCGGCCACCAGCTTTGCCTTTTTACCGGGCCGCTTTATTTTATTTATAAAATAATTTCGGCGATCAGGTTGGCGGAAGAACTTTCTTCGGAAAATATTTCTGTTGTTCCGGTTTACTGGATGGCAAGTGAAGATCACGACTTTGCAGAAATTTCTTCAGTGAATCTCTTCGGGAAAAAACTGAAGTGGGAATTGGTTAGTGAAGGCGCTGTCGGAGAATTGAAAACTGATTCGCTGAAAAATGTGATCGAAGAACTTCGTGTGATCGTCGGAGATTCCGCTCATGCCGATGAACTGATGGAAATCTTTACGCGCGTCTATCGTGCGGGAAGGACACTCGCGCAGGCTACGTGCGAACTGGTGCACGAAATTTTTGAGGGAAGAGTTCTCGTCGTTGATGGAAATGATGCGCGTTTGAAAAAATATTTTGTTCCCGTGATGAAAGAGGAAATTGAATCGCAACACACAGGAAAAATGGTGAATGAAACGATGGATGCTTTGCGGAAGAAAGGTTACGGGATACAGGTGAACCCGAGAAACATAAATTTATTTTTCATGAAGCCGGGAATCCGGGAAAGAATTGAGGAGAAAGAGGGCAAGTTTATTTCTGTGAATGGAAAAATGAGTTTTACAAAATCGGAATTGGTGAATGAAATTGAAACTCACCCGGAAAATTTCAGCCCGAATGTAGTGTTGCGCCCGCTTTACCAGCAGATCATTCTGCCCAATATCGCTTACGTTGGAGGTCCCGGAGAAATTTCCTATTGGCTGGAATACCGGAAAATGTTTGAAGCCATGAATGTTTCATTCCCGGTTCTTGTTCCGCGGAATTTTATCCTGATTCTGGATTCATCTTCCATTGAGAAATGGGAAAAAGCCGGGCTTGAAGTGGAAAATATTTTTGATGAAGCTGAGCAAAGCATTTCATCTTTTGTGAAAAAAAATTCCGGCGAAGAAATTTCACTCGAAGATGAACGGATCCAGATCAAGCTTACTTACGATGCGTTACGGAAAAAGATCATTCAGCATGATGCCTCACTCGGGGGAGCAGCGGAAGCCGAGTTGCAGAAGCAGATGAAAGCGATCGATATGCTCGAAGGAAAAATGCTGCGCGCTGCAAAACAGAAAATGGAAACTTCGGTGAATCAGTTACGCAAGATCCGCGAGAAAGCATTGCCTGAAGGAAAATTGCAGGAACGTTTCGAGAATTTTATTCCTTACTATCTGAAATACGGCAAAAGATTTTTTTCTGAACTGGAGGAAAGTTTTGAAAATTCTGCGGAAGGGTTACAGTTATTAATTGCTGATTGATTTTTTTACCGGTTAATAATCCGTAAATCCGTCTCAATCCGTAATCTGTAGTGTCTGTAGCAAATCCGTAATCCTCCTTAACAAAAAAGTCCGAAATAAATTCCGGACTCTCTTCGTGTGTGTGTGTGAAATTATGCTTCTGCCGGAGTTTCTGTTTCCGTTTCTGTCATCTGGATCTTTTCCTGAATGCGGGCTTTCTTTCCGGTGAGATTGCGCAGATAATAAATTCTTGCGCGGCGAACCACTCCTTTTTTCTTCACTTCGATCTGCTCGATGTAAGGAGAATTCACAGGGAAAATACGTTCAACACCCACGCCGTTCGACATTTTGCGAACGGTGAAAGTTTCTACTGCACCTTGTCCGCGGCGCTGAATAACAACACCGGTATAATTCTGAACGCGTTCTTTATCGCCCTCTTTGATTTTATAATGAACGGTTACCGTATCGCCTCCTCTGAAATCGGGATGGTTTACTTTTACAACCAATTGCTTTTCAGCATATTGCAAGAGATTCATGACTGTAGTTTTTAGATTGTTTCGAAAATGGACGGCAAATATAGGTTTTTTTTACAAGTAATGATGCCAATTTCTATTCGGGGAAAAAGGAAACTTCAACTTTTCAATCACCAATCATCCGAGCAGATCCGGCCGTCTTTCTTTCGTCCTCTTTACCGATTCATCGTACCTCCACTTATTAATATTTTCTTCGTGTCCGGAGAGTAAAATGCCGGGAACTTTCCATCCTCTGAATTCAGCGGGACGAGTGTAAACCGGCGGCGCAATCAATCCGTCCTGGAAAGAATCAGATAAAGCAGAAGTTTCATCATTCAGAACGCCAGGGATCAAACGGATAATAGAATCTGCGAGAACAGCGGCAGCTAATTCTCCACCTGAAAGCACATAATTACCAATGGAAATTTCTTTTGTGATGAAATGTTCGCGCACGCGCTCGTCAACGCCCTTGTAATGCCCGCACAGGATGATGATATTTTTTTTTGTTGAAAAAGTATTCGCCATTTTCTGATCCAGTATTTCTCCATCGGGCGACATATAAATTATTTCATCGTAGCTGCGTTTATTTTTCAGATCCTCAATGCACGCTGCTATCGGTTCTATTTTCATTACCATTCCGGCTCCTCCGCCGAATGCATAATCGTCCACCGATTTGTATTTGTCTGTTGCATAATCACGCAGATTGATGAGGTGAACTTCCGCGATTTTTTTTGCCTGTGCACGCTGCAGAATGGAATGTTCAAACGGACTTTTAAGAAGATCAGGCACAACAGAAATAATATCGATTCGCATAATGAAAATGATTGAAGTTATTCACCGGTAAATAAAAGAAATATCTTCTTCCGATGCTGAATCAAATTTAAGACTCCATGCTTAATAAGTACCTTTGGAACCCATGTCAAACCGAAGTCAATTTTCTTATCTTTGGTAATCTCACAATGAGCCCAATACGGCATAACTGGACTCCGGCAGAATTACTTAAGCTTTATCATACTCCGCTTTTGGAATTGGTATATAAAGCCGCAACTGTTCACCGGGAATTTTTCGATCCACAAGAGGTCCAGGTCAGTTCATTGCTTTCGATCAAAACCGGTGGTTGCAGTGAAGATTGCGGTTACTGTCCTCAATCTGCAAAATATAATACCGAAGTAAAAGTTCAGAAGATCCTTCCGGTGAATGAAGTGATCACTGCGAGTAAAAATGCAAAAGCCGGAGGTGCATCGCGCATGTGTTTGGGCGCTGCGTGGCGCGAGGTTCGCGACAATAAAGATTTTGACAGTGTGCTCGAAATGGTGAAGGCGATCAATAATGAAGGAATGGAAGTGTGTTGCACATTGGGAATGCTCACGGAGGAACAGGCACAGAAACTCGCGCAGGCGGGCGTGTATGCCTACAATCATAATCTCGATACATCGGAAGAATTTTATAACGATATCATCACCACGCGCACTTTTGATGATCGTTTGAAAACACTCAGGCATGTGCGCAAAGCGGGAATGACCATTTGTTCAGGCGGAATTATTGGAATGGGAGAGCGTATCGAAGATCGTCTCGGAATGCTGAGAACACTGAGCGGACTTAATCCTCATCCGGAATCTGTTCCTATTAATGCGCTGGTTCCTGTTGCAGGAACTCCGCTCGAAGATCAAAAACCGGTTTCCTCCTGGGAAATGATCCGTATGGTAGCGACGACAAGAATTGTAATGCCACGTTCTGTTGTTCGTTTATCTGCAGGAAGAATGCAGATGAATGAAGAAACGCAGGCGTTTTGTTTTCTCGCCGGAGCGAATTCAATTTTCGCCGGAGATAAATTATTGACCACGCCGAATCCTGCGTTCAGCGAAGACCAACAATTGCTCGAAACGCTCGGATTATTTTCACGCGAAGCTTTCAAGTATCGAAAAAATAAATCAATGACTGAATCAGAAGTTACCGCTAACAACTGAAAAAAAATATTTTGAAAAAGAAATTACTTACCACTTTTATTTTCTCTCTTGGCCTGTTCGCATGTGTGCACGCGCAGTTTCACATGAACTGGTACACGGAACCGAGCATGAATAAAGAGAAGTATTTTCTTTCTGTTGGCTATGGTGTAGGAAAAGCATATTGGTATTCCGATCTTTCCAAATCATCCATCTATGACAAGCAGGGAGCACAGATTGAATCAGGATCTTTCAAATTCCGTGCGAACAATGCCACCACTTTCTACGATGTGAATGTACTTTGCCCGGTTCAGAATTTCCGTCTCGGACTCGGAATGAATTTTGAGAAATTCTATCTCACAAAACTGGAACTGAAATCTACTATTACTACCAGCAAAGTAGTATTGTACGACGAGAGTTTCCGTTTCGATAAGATTTTTGCACAATTCGAATTTCCTTTCTGGCCCGAAGCCCGCTCCAAATTTTCATTGAGCGCCAATGGAAGATTCGGATTTTTCAGTTTCAATAATGTGGACCGCATCAATCTCTTCGGTGCCGATGCTCTTGCAAACAGTATGTTCATCACGCTGAGCCCCGTTGGCGATATACAGATTTATCCCGGGGTTTTTCTTTTCATTCAACCCATGGGAGAATATAAATATTTCAAGAATCCTGCTGTGGATCCGGGCGGAGTGGTCATACATAATATTTTTACGTATAGTGGAATGATCGGCATTCGAATCGATCCTTCCATGTCCGATCCCTACAAGTGAGAACACAGAAGATCGCGCCGGTTGAAGAACGCATTGTTGCTGCGCTCGATGAACGCCGGAAAACAAATTCCCTCCGCAAATTAATTCCTTTCGATCACTCTCTTATTGATTTTTCTTCCAATGATTATCTCGGCTTGGCACGTTCGGCTGAATTCAGAAATTACGTGGAAGAAAAAGGAAAGTCACTTGGTTCCGCACAACTTTTCGGTTCTGGCGGATCGCGTCTTCTTTCCGGAGATTCTGAGTTCATAGAAAAAACCGAGAATTTTTTCGCGCAACATTTCAGGTCAGGATCAGGATTGATCTTCAATTCTGGATTCGCAGCCAACTGTGGTATATTCGGATGTGTTCCGCAAAAAGGAGATACCGTACTTTATGATGAGTTGATACACGCTTCTGTCCGTGATGGAATCCGCCTCTCGAATGCAAGGGCGTGGAGTTTCCGGCATAATGATGTTGATCATCTTCGTGAATTGATGGATCGTGCCGAGGGAAATATTTTTGTTGCTGTAGAATCTTTTTATTCGATGGACGGCGATTCTTGCCCACTGGAAGAAATGGTGGAATTGTGTGAAGAAAAAAATGCGTCACTGATCCTTGATGAAGCGCACAGCACGGGATTAGCAGGAAAAAACGGCGAAGGACTTGCCGTCGAAACAGGATTGCATGAAAAAATATTTGCGCGGCTTTACACCTTCGGAAAAGCAATGGGATGTCATGGTGCGTTCGTTGCATGCTCCACGGTTTTGCGTGAATACCTGGTCAACTTTTCGAGGCCTTTCATTTTTACAACTGCATTGCCCGTTCATGATATTCATGTGATGCGATGTGCTGTTGAATTTGTTTCAGCTCAATCGGAATTGCGCGATCTCCTCCGAAAAAATATTTTTCATTTCAGCGAAGAAGCATCACGCTGTTTTCCTGGCCATGTGCGATCCGGTTCGGCAATTCAGAGTATGATCATTCCGGGAAATGAAAATGTAAAAGCGGTGATGGAAAAATGCCGTGAAAAAAAACTCGATGTGCGCGCCATTCTTTCCCCGACGGTCGCAGAAGGAAAAGAACGGCTCCGCATCATTCTTCATAGTTTCAACTCAAAAGAAGATATCGGCCTGCTTATTCAGCATCTTTCCGCGTAAAATGTAAAGTTGACAGAAACAAATCTATTTACGACATTTACTGACTCACACCTGTTTCCCCGTTTATGAAGAGAATTTTTGTTACTGGAATCGGCACCGATGTTGGGAAGACAGTTGTTTCATCCATTCTTTGTGAAGCGCTCCAGGCAGATTACTGGAAACCCATTCAAACAGGAAGTTATTTTTCTACGGATGCTGATAAAATCAGGAAATACATTTCGAATACAAAGACGGTAATTCACCCGGAAAGTTATGTGCTCAAGCAATACATGTCTCCGCACGCCGCTGCTGAACTCGAAGGGCTTCGCATTTCATTGGAAAATATAAATCCGCCTCAAACATCCAATCACCTCATTATCGAAGGAGCAGGCGGCATCATGGTGCCGTTGAATGATAAAGAGTTCATCGTGGACATCATTAAAAAAGTAAATGCAGAAGTAGTGCTCGTCATCCAGAATTATCTCGGAAGTATCAATCATTCTTTACTCTCCATTGATGCACTCCGCTTCCGGAATATTCCTGTGCTCGGACTTGTATTTAACGGCGCACCGCACAAACTCTCAGAAGAGATTGTACTTTCCTACAGCAATCTGAAATTCCTCGGCCGGATCAATAAGGAAGCGGTGATCAACAAAGAAGTGGTGTCGAGATACGCGAAACAGTTCAGTGATAATTTGTAATTCAATTCAAAATTCTGATCTCTTGAAAAAAATATTTTCATGGATCTTGAATATTTAAATCCTGAATTTTGAATCATGGCGAAGACGATCTCCGAACGCGATAAAAATTCAGTCTGGCATCCTTTCACTCCTCAATTGTCGAATGAGGCGATCACGATCGTGAGAGGAGATGGCGCATTGCTTTTCGATGAGAATGGAAATTCGTACGTAGATGCGATCTCGTCGTGGTGGGTGAATGTACACGGACACGCGCACGCGCATATAGCGAAAAAAATTTCTGAGCAGGCGAATATTCTTGAGCATTCTCTTTTTTCCGGTTTCACTCACAAGCCAGGCGTAGAACTGGCGGAAAAATTATTGTCGCAGTTTCCGCAAATGAAAAAAGTTTTTTATTCTGATGATGGTTCTACTTCTGTTGAGGTAGCGTTGAAAATGGCTTTGCAATACTGGCGCAATAAAGGAAAAGCGAAAACAAAGATCATCGCTTTTGAAAATGGATACCATGGCGATACGTTCGGCAGCATGTCTGTAGGCGCCCGCACTATTTTTACGAATGCTTTTGAAGAATTGCTTTTCGATGTTATTGCTATTCCTGTTCCGGTGAAAGGAAATGAGAAAAGAAGTATTGATGCGCTGAAAAATTATATGGATGAAAATACAGCGGCATTTATTTTCGAACCGATGATACAGGGAGCAGGAGGAATGGTGATGTACGATGCATCTGCACTCGATGAATTAGTGTGGAGATGCATGGAGAAGAATATCATCACCATTGCAGATGAAGTGATGACGGGTTTCGGGAGAACCGGAAAAATGTTCGCCACTGATCACTGCGAAACAAAACCGGATATTATTTGTCTTTCAAAAGGACTTACCGGTGGATTTCTTCCGCTCGGAGCAACTTTATGCACGGAAGAAATTCATTCCGCATTTCGCACTGATGATAAATCAAAAACTTTTTTTCACGGACATTCCTACACGGGCAACCCGCTCGCATGTACGGCCGCGCTTGCGTCGCTGGAAATTTTTGAAAAAGAAAATACACTGAAACGGGTAGGGGAGATCGCTGCTGTTTTTTCGGAATGGGTAAAGGAATTTTCTGTTCATCCGGAAATAATTTCAGCAAGAAGTTGCGGCGCTGTTTTCGCTCTTGAATTGAAAACGGAAGGAAAGACGGAATACCTGAATCCTATTGCAGAAAAAGTAAATGAATTTTTTCCGAAGCAGGGGATCATTCTTCGGCCATTGGGAAATGTGATCTACGTGTTGCCGCCGTATTGCATTACGGATGAGCAACTCGGAAATATTATTGGGGCCATCCGCGGATTTTTAACTTTGAACTGATGGACCGGAGAACAAAACTTCTTATTATTCTTTTCGCAATTTTTCTCACGAGCGCGATCACTGCCGAACTCGTGAGTTCTAAATTATTTGTTGCGCATATTCACATCGGTTCATTCGAGATCGGGTCTTTCGTTTCCATCATCGGAATCATTCCCTGGCCGGTTGTTTTTCTTGTGACGGATACGATCAATGAATTTTACGGGCCTAAAGTTCTGCGGAGTGTTTCTTTTCTCACTGCTTTCATGATCGCATTGTGTTTTGTCATCGTTTACATTGCTATGCTGCCGCATGCATTTGTTCCGCCGCCACCTGCGAACGCCGGCCCGCACTGGAAACCGAATGTTGCGAATGACGAGCAGTTCAATCGTGTATTCGGACAATCGCAATGGATCATTGCCGGCAGCATCACTGCATTTATCATTGGCCAGTTGGTCGATTCATTTGTATTCTGGTTTTTCCGGAAACGCACAGGAGGAAAAATGATTTGGCTCCGCTCAACAGGTTCCACCGTTATCTCGCAGCTCGTCGATTCTTTTGTTGTGCTTTACATTGCATTTGTTATTCCCGGAACATTTTCCATGTCGCAATTCTGGTCAGTAGGAATTACAAATTATTTTTTCAAATTGATGATCGCTATCGGGCTTACGCCTCTCATTTATCTTGGCCACTGGATGGTGGAAAAATATCTCGGGAACGATGCGCACTTTATAGAAGAAAAAGTTGCGGAAGAAGCGTTGAATGAAAAAATATGATTCCAAAAAAATAAATTAGTTTCTCGGATGAAATTTAATTATTTGTTCACGGAGAAATGTGCGGTCGAGGTGCGTGTAAATTTCAGTGGTAGTTATGGATTCATGTCCAAGCATTTCCTGCACCGCGCGCAGATCGGCGCCGCCTTCGACAAGATGTGTGGCGAATGAATGCCGGAAAGTGTGCGGAGAAATTATTTTTTTTATTCCGGCGCTTGCTGCAAGAATTTTGATAATGGTGAAGATCATTACGCGCGTGAGTCGTTTTCCATTGCGGTTGAGGAACAGGATGTCTTCTTCTCCTTTTTTTATTTTTATGTGAACTCTCGATCGGCCAAGATATAGCTTGATATGTTTTACAGCGTGTCTTCCAATTGGAACCAGCCGTTCTTTATTTCCTTTTCCAGTTACACGCACATAACCTTCCTTTAGAAAAAGATCCGACACATGCAGGTTCACCAGTTCCGTAACACGTAGCCCGCAACTGTAAAGCGTTTCGACGATGGCACGATTGCGTTCCCCTTCTTTTTTACTCCGGTCCACCGCATCAATTATTTTTCCGATCTCCGCTGCCGATAAAACATCCGGAAGTTTTCTTGCAATTCTCGGGGCATCCACGAGGTCGGTTGGATCTTCCTGAACCATATTTTCAAGAAGCAGGTAACTGTAAAATGTGCGGAGTCCGGAAAGTATGCGGGACTGGGAAGTAGCTTGCATGCCGAGCTCATTTATCCACTTCAGAAATTCAGCGATATGTTCCGTTTTGATTTCCGAAGGCGAAGCAGAAATTTTCCTGTATTCGAGAAACTGCACGAGTTTATTCACATCATGCAGGTAACTCTCAATGGAATTCGGCGAAAGCGAACGTTCCAGCTTGAGATAATTTTTAAATCCGCCGATTTCAGATTTCCACGACATTAATTCAAAGATTCAAAAATTATTTACTTAAGAATAAATTTTTCAAAACTTTTAAAATGACTTCTTATCAATCTTTGAATTATTGAATTATTGTCCCGATAAATATCGGGATGAATTACTTCGCAGATCTTTTCCTGTTCAGTAGATACTTCAATCCGAAGAAGAACGCCGCTCCGAATATCCACACCGGCCATAAGATCACGATCGCGGTAATGAAAACCTGCAGGCCTTTCCATCCGCCGCCAAACGATTCACCGATACGGTTTCCGAATGATGGCTCATAAGCATCCACCGTTTTTTCACGTTTGATGAGATCCTGTCGAACGGTTTCCGGCTGATAAATATTCAGCGTGACCGTGCTGTAATCGATGCGATCCTGCATGCGGAGATTTTCTACCAGAGAATTATCGGAATTTTCCTGCTGTTGCAATAAAGCATCTTCCGCCGATTGCACATCCGGAAGTTTCGATCCTTTATTGTCGATGTCACTTGCAAGGCGTGCATTGTAATTTGAAATTCTTTTCTGCGCAAGATCATTCGCCAGCAGATCGAGTGTAATATCGTTCGTATTCACATTGCGGTAATCGAGATAATCTACCAGTGGCACGAGCGATCTCAGCAGCGAATCCAGTTTTCGATAAGGAACGCGGAGTGTGACCTGGTTACTCACGACATAATGAATGGTCTGCAAAGAAGAATCGGCGCTCACGGGAATAATCGTATTGCTGGTCATTTCACTCTGCAATTTCGTGTCGGCAACATAGCCGCCGAAATGTGTGGTAATGTCTTCCACGTCGTAAGTTGCATTTGCCACATCTTTCGCGCGGAATTTTATATCTGCAGTGCGGATGAAACGATGCGTGCTGTCGAGTTTGTTTACGCGCGCAGCAGACGTGGTGAAGTATGCTTTGAAATTATTTTCATCAGCAATTCCGCTATTGATAATGTTTTGCTGCTGATCGGAAGGTTTATTTGAAATTTCCGTTTGGTCGGTATACATAGTACTTCTGTCCTTGCCATTTTGTGTTTGAAATACATTGTTCTTATAAGGAACGAAGCGATTTGTTTTCGAAGAAGAATCCAATTTTACATTTACGCCGGAAACATTTCTGTTCGGTGAATGATCGCCTTCTCCGCAGGAAAAAATGAACAGGGAGAAAAAGGCCAAAGGAAGGAGCGCGGTTTTCATGGTATAGCGTTTTTAAGTTTGTAAGGACGATGAAGTACAAACGCTCATTCCATAAATTGTGTTTTGTTTGATTGATAAAACTTGTTAACGCAACGCGCGCATGCCCGCGCTCGGGGAACGAATTGCGAATGGAATATCCGAATTACTGATGAAGAAATTCTTAAGCACTGCCTGCTGCTTACTGTCAATGCGGATTCTGATCTCCCTGCGGCGCGTGATAATGATCGTCCTCTTTTGATTTCGGATTTTCAACTTTCACTCCGTCCACCTCCAGCCATTTTCCTTTTTTCCACACAAAAGAATCGTATGTGAATGATTGGCTATAGTATTGATACATTCCCTGTGCATTGTCCACTTCCGGCGCCAGATGATCGTACACGATACGATTATTATCATCTTCCCAGTGAAGAGTCATGATCAGTTCCGCCCTGAATTCAAAGATCACGCGCTTGCACGAGCGCTTCCCGCGCGAAAAAATATTTTTCTCACCGAAAATAGGTTCACCCTCTTTTCCAAACGTAACCACTTCAATTATTTTTTTCCAGGTGAGCGGAGTGTTGCCATCCCATGCAAGAAGCGTGTAATAATTTTTTTTATGGTCTTTGGTGAGAATGATCTTGTAATAAAGAGCCCCGTACCATTTGTCGGCAGATAGTGTAGAAAGTTCCGGGTTCCTGATCTCATCAGAATGGTCAGCAAGTTCGTAAAGTGTGAATGTCTTTTTTTTCTTCGAGCCATGTTTGTTTTCGGTGATCTTCGCATCATTCACAAGCATGAAACAGAAATAAGAATGCGTTCCGTCGTCCTTGGGAAGATTCCAGTTGAAAATCCGGAATGCGTTATCAGGAGCAGTAAGCCGCGCAATGAAAGGAAGAGAATCGAAAGGATAATCGAAAGCCCCCTCGCTGTTGAGCGCCTGCCGCATGAAGCCCAGGAATTTTTCATTCGCAGGAAATTTATCCTTATCAAACCCTGTGAAGATTTTCGGGCCGTATTTCTGCAATGAATCTTCCAGCGCAATAAGATTTTTATTCTCCGATGGTTTGGAAAAAACAAGGAAGGGTAAAAAAACAAATACAGCAAACAGGAGACGTTTCATGCTAAATATTTAACGAACAACCGGGACAAATAGTGCATTCAATAAAAATGCCACCCTGTTTTTTTGCGAATGGCATTGGAGAAAATTAACATTTTACAAATGAAGCCATTGTTTTTTTGCAAGCAATTCTTCAGGTGTTTCCCGGTGATCCTCATCATCCACACAACAATCCACGGGACACACAGCTGCACATTGCGGCTCATCGTGAAATCCTTTACACTCGGTGCATTTGTCCGGAACAATGTAATAGAGATCCATTGAAACGGGCGTTTGTGCGCTGTCTGCATCTGCATTCGTTCCGTTTTTGGAAGTGACCATTCCTTTCAGTGATGTACCGTCTGCGAATCTCCACTCGGCGCCGCCTTCATAAATAGCATTATTCGGACACTCCGGTTCGCACGCCCCGCAATTAATACATTCATCTGTTATTTTAATAGCCATATTAAATGCGCTCTTTGTAGTTTTGCTCACTACAAAATTAATTAAAAAGAAGGCACAGCATGCGGCAGCGGATCGGTTCAATTGACCAATGGAGTTCGGCGGTAAAGAACGTGATGGAGCAAAATACGGCTACTCCGGCGCAGAAAAAATTGTTGTCGCTCGCAGAAAATTATCACCAGATAAACGGATGGTTCACGAAAGAGAATATTCTTCACCGGCTTAATTGCATCGCAACTTGTTTGAAAAAGGAAACGATAGAAAAATGGCTGAAGAATTATTCAGGGAATGAAAATATTCCGTCGAAAAATATTGTGGTGATCCTTGCCGGGAATATTCCATTCGCCGGTTTTGATGACCTGCTTTGTGTGCTGTTGAGCGGAAATATTTTCACCGGGAAATTATCTTCCAATGATAAAATTCTTTTGCCGGCTCTCGTTGAATTGCTTGCGGAGATCGATCCGTCGCTTGCTGCGAAGATCAGTTTCACCGAAAAAAAAATTTCTTCCGCCGATGCAGTCATTGCTACGGGAAGCAACAATTCTTCCCGCTACTTCGAACATTATTTTTCGGAATATCCGCATATCATCCGCAGGAACAGGAATGGAATTGCAGTGCTGAATGGGAATGAAACAGAAACCGAACTCCAACTGCTGGGTGAAGATGTTTTCAGGTATTTCGGTTTGGGTTGCAGAAGTGTTTCCAAAATTTTTGTTCCGGAAGAATACGATTTTTCATTGTTCTTTGAATCGATCGTTGATCGGGGAGAAGCGATGATGGCTTGCAGCAAATACATGAATAATTATGATTACCACAAAACGATCTACCTGCTCAACAATGAAAAACTCCTCGACAATAATTTTCTTGTCCTGAAAAATGATATCGGAATTTCTTCCCCTGCCGGTGTATTGTTCTACGAAAATTATTCTTCGTTCCCTGAACTTGAAAAAAAACTGGGAGCCGGTCGCGAACTGATCCAATGCATCGTTTCCGGTTCACTTACGGGATTGGCGACTATTCCGTTCGGTACTGCGCAGCAAACACTTCCCTGGAATTATGCCGATGATGTGGACGTGATGGATTTTTTATTAAAACTTCATTGAGGATTTATATATTTTTCCTATTTTGGAGGAGGCAAATCAATGAATATGGGGCACGGTTACTTTTGTTTTTTAAGAAGGTTAGTATGTGTGATGTTTTTATCCGCATGCTTCGGAAAAACTTCAGCACAGGTTTTCTGGACAGAGGATTTCGCAACCGGCTGCAACCAAAATCAAAACGTAGCATCGTACACCGGAGTTAACGGGGCATGGACAATGTCTCTTCCTTCTGCCAATGGAACTTCTGCCAATGACTGGTTCATCAGTGCAACGGAAGCAGGAATGGGAATCGGAAATTGTGGTGATGGTTGTTTGAATAATGCAGCATTAACGAACCGGACACTTCACGTGGGCAGCGCTCCCGTGGGATTTCCTTGCGCAACCGGTGATTGTGGAGCAGCTTATTATGTTGGGCCATCCGCCGGTGCAGCTATTACCGATAAGCGAGCCGAGTCTCCAACTATAAATTGCACAGGGCAAAATAATATTACGATGGCATTTGCTTATATGGAAAGCGGACAGATTCCGACAGATGAAGCAACGGTGTGGTATTTTGATGGAGTAAGCTGGGCTCAGATTGCAGTGCCAACTGCGACGAATAATGCAGGGTGTGCGGGCCAGGGAAAATGGACTGCGTTTTCAGTTGCGCTTCCTGCTTCGGCAAATAATAATGCGAATGTAAAAATTGGTTTTCGCTGGGTAAATAATGATGATGGAGCAGGTAATGATCCTTCTTTCGCCGCTGATGATATTACTTTATCTGCTGCCGCTGCGGGTCCTCCTGTTGCTGCTTTCACTGCAAGTTCAACCAACGTTTGCGTGGGACAAGCTGTGAATTTTACGGACAATTCTACCGGCGCTCCAACAAGTTGGGCGTGGACTTTTCCTTCGGGAACTCCGCCTTCTTCTACTTTGCAGAATCCTTCCGGAATTACATGGGCGGCTGCAGGAACTTATACTGTTACACTCACAGCAACAAATTCGAATGGAAGTAATTCTACTACGCAGGTCATCACGGTGAACGGACTTCCTACAATTACTGCAAGTGCATTTCCTTCTACAATTTGTGTGGGGCAACAATCAACACTTACCGGTGGAGGCGGATCAACTTATTTGTGGAACCCGGGAGCAATTCCAGGATCACCCGTGAATGTTTCTCCTGCAGCAACTACAACTTATACTGTAACGGGAACAAGTGCAGCAGGATGTTCAAACACCGCTACTGTTACAGTAACAGTTCAGCCGTGCAATGTTCCGCAGGTAAATTTTATTGCGAGCGATTCTTCCATTTGCGTTGGCGATTGCATCAATTTCACGGACCAAAGTACCAACACACCAACTTCGTGGAGCTGGACATTCAGCGGTGCGGTAACTGCAACTTCCACTGCGCAGAATCCAACCAGCATCTGTTACAACTCGCCCGGAACTTTTGCTGTTACACTTATCGCTACGAATTCAAACGGAAACGGATCATTGACAAAAACAGGTTACATCGTTGTGAATCCTGCACCGACAGCAAATGCAGGAACTAATGCTACAATTTGTACGGGTCAATCAACAACACTCATTGGTTCCGGTGGAACTTCTTATAACTGGCAACCGGGTAATGGCAGCACAGCAAATTTTTTCGTCACGCCCGCGAGCACGACTACCTACACGCTCACGGTGACGGACGCGAACGGATGCACAGGAACAGATTTTGTTACGATCACGGTGAACACGTGCAGTGTTCCTACTGCAGCGCTCACGATCAGCAATGCGAATATCTGCGAAGGAACGTGCATTAATTTCACGGATAATTCTGCCGGAACACCTACGAGCTGGAACTGGAGTTTTCCCGGTGCAACACCTGCTTCTTCCACTGTGCAGAATCCAACCGGAATTTGTTACAACACACCGGGAAATTATAATGTCACGCTCATTGTAACAAATGCATTCGGAAGTGATACCCTTACGATGGTAAATGCGGTTAGTGTTGGAACACAACCTACGGTGAATGCCGGAGCTTATGTAACTATTGCCATTGGAAATTCTACGCAGCTCAGTGCGACAGGTGGAGCAGGAAGTTATTCGTGGAGTCCGCCTACAGGATTGAGTGATGCCAACATTCCGAATCCTGTTGCGAGTCCTACAGTTACTACAACATACACCGTTACTTTCACAGATGCGAATGGATGTACAGCAACAGATACGGTGACCGTGAATGTGGAAGTTGCCTATGCTATTTTTATTCCTACTGCATTTTCTCCGAATGGCGATGGATCGAACGATGTGTTGTATGTGCGCGGTGCCGGAATAAAGTTGCTCGATTTCGTGGTGTATGATCGTTTCGGCGAAAAAGTTTTTGAAAGTATGAAGATCGATGACGGTTGGGATGGAAGTTTCAGGGGAGAGCCAATGAATTCAGGAATTTATGTTTACTATGTAAAAGCCGATTTTTACAATAACACGAGCCAGGTTTTAAAAGGAGATGTTTCACTCGTCAGATAAAACAGGAATGGGAAAATGAAAAAAATATTTATGTTCATCGCATTTTCTTTTTCCGGCGGAATATTATTCTCGCAGGATCTTCATTATTCCATGTACACGATGGCGCCGCTTACGTTAAACCCGGCGTTGTGCGGAAATTTTACCGGCGATATGAGAGTGATCAATAATTATCGTACCCAATGGAACACGATATCCAAACCTTACACCACCTATTCATTCGGAATTGACGCCCCGTTGCCGAAGAAGGACAAGAAAAAATCCAGCCCTGATTTTTTTGCAGTGGGTTTCAATGTGAATGTGGACAAAGCAGGAAGCACGAGTCTGAAGAATAATCTGTTCAATGGAATTTTTTCCTACAACAAATCGTTTGACGGAACAGGCGCATCATTTTTTTCATTCGGATTCCAGATTGGCGCAGTGCAGCGCAGCATCATGATGAACGGACAGAAATGGGACACGCAATGGGACAATGTGAATTTTGTTTATGATCCAACTGCACCTAACGGAGAAACACTTACGCCGAACGATCATTATCTCTTTTTCGATTACGGAACAGGAGTTGCGTTCACTACGGTGAAGAATGCACGTTTTAAAATGAGTACGGGACTTTCCGTTTCTCACCTGAGTAAACCGGAAATAGATTTTATCGGTTCGAAAGATAAATTGTATATGAAATTTGCTGCACACTGGAATGCCGAGATCGCGCTCGGTGAAAATTCAAACGCATGGCTTATTCCTTCGTTACTTTTTGTGCGGCAGGGCCCGGCCATGATGATCAACGCAGGATTAGGAGTGAAATATCAATTAACGGAGCGTTCGCACTACACGAATTATCAGTCGGCAAAATTTCTTTCTATTGGAGGAATGTATCGCCTGGGCGATGCAGCTTCCGGATACATCCGGTTGGATATCGGCCCTGTTGGAGCTGCATTCAATTATGATATGAATGTTTCGCAATTGACAGTGGCAAGCCGCGGGATCGGCGCTCTTGAATTCATGCTCATTTACACGGGCATCTATCATGACGTGAATACGCGCGATGCGAGCAGGAGTTTCTTCTGATCATTTCATAAAGTTCTTCCAGTAATTTTCATCCTGGTCAAGCATGTCGTCCTTGTTAACGATACGCCCGTTTTTTGTTTTGATCAGCGTAACGGATGAATAAAGCAATTCCAGTTTTTCTATGGAAGCATCCCAATCCGTTTGTGACGCACAAAGCGGCAGAACAGAATCATTCACCGGCATATTGGTACTGATGAAAGCAGAATATTCTGAACGGGGAATATGAATGAAAAGGCGGTTGATGTGATCCAGTTTTTTTGCCACCTGTTCGCGCGATCCTTTTTTGCACACCATGATGAAATAATGCGTTGCCTGCGGAATACTGTCACCGAAATTATCTTCGAGATAATGTTTCAATAAAAGTGTGTTGTGATCGGGCGAAGGACTGGTGGCTTCTGAATTCTCGCAGGAAGAATAAAGTGTTGCAGCCAGAACGAAGAATGAAATGAGAAGAGGAAAAATAAACCGCATGAAATTATTTTTCCGCAAACTTATTCTTCATTCCGGATGAAGTCGGTTTTAATCATTTGAAAATGATTTTTTTTTGCTACCGGGAAAGAATTCCGGATTTTACTGCCCTTCCAGCGCTCCCGCATCCGGGTTGCCGGAAATATTTCTCGGCATATTATCAAGATCATTCGGAAATAAAAGTCCAACAGCCGGATCGCCTATGTTGCGCGCTGCAGAACCGGCATCAATGTGCATATCACTTATCGTCACATCATGGAATGCAGGATTCAGATTGTAAATATTATTCTGCCAGTGATTAAGGTCCGACACGTTGAGGTTTGTGCGCACAAGACAATGAGAAAATAAATAATTGAACTGGTGGCCGGGAATAACTGTGGAATCCAAACCGATCTCATTATCGAGCGGACCGTAAATAATACAATTCAGAAAATCGGCTTGGGTAAGATCGCGCGGAACAACAGTAGTTTCATCAATGTGAATTGCATTATTCAGCACCACGCAGGGTGAAGTTCGTGAAGTGATGTCCCAGTAATTTCCGAAAGTGCAATGACTCATTTTACATTTTCCTCCGAATGCAATTGCAAATTCATAATCGGCGCAATTCGTGATCTGCACATTGTATCCTTCTATCCACGTTCCGGCTTCACCGAAAATTCCATAGTCGGCCATGTTGCGGATCTTTGTATTGGAAATGGTGAGTGTAGGATTCGGCGAATTTCCCAATGTATCGCAAAGAATTCCTGTGCTTGAATTTTTTATCACCGCCCAATCGATCACATTATTCACACTTCCGCCCGAGAGCCAGATGAATCCCCATTGGCCCGGCTCTTCCTCATAATCAGCTTCCAGGCGATCGCCTTGCACCGTAACAGGATTTCCAAAAGCTCCGAGTATTTTCAAACTCGCACACGAATCCACAGCGAGAATTCCATTCTTGTGCACGTACACGCGCGTACCCGGCTGCATGGTGAGCGAACAACAGGAAGGAACAATGGCCCAATCGTAGATCACGTGTGGTTTATCATTCGTCCAGGTTTCATTGCAATTCAGCGTTTCCCTATAATGAAAATAGGCGTCCTGTCCCACCGCATTCAACACTACTTTCTGATCATTGCCATTTGTTTGAAAAATAATTGAATCTTCCACCATCAACGGTGAATTGGAATTATTCGGATCGATAGTCACATCTACAAAAACATACATGCTGTCACCACCGCGGATCTCAATATCGCCAGTGGAAATACAAGGTGTGCCATCAACATTCATACGAAAAAAAGAGGTGGATCCTCCTGCCATTCTTATTGAGGAAATTTTTATCGATTTGCGATTGTTGTTGTGAACGATGAAATGCCTGGTGGCAGAACCTACAGTAGTGAAAACGGTATCGAACACGATCGTGTCCTCGGAGAATTCCAGTTTCGCATCGGAGTTCGTGTCAATAGGATCTCTGCGGCATCCTGTTCCGAGTGAAAGAAGAAAAAAGATGAAGAAAACTGCAGTGAAAAAATGCCGCATGCGGTAAAGTTACTGAATCGCTTTTAAGACGTGTTTCCCATTGAATTATTGTTCGGGGTGAACGGAAATCACTAAATTAGTATTGGCTATTCACTAAAAATCCCACTTATGAAAAAAATCTACCTGCTTTTTCTCGGAGTTGCTTTGCCCTTTTTTATCAGCGCGCAATGCTTCACACAAATTCAATTCACCAACATCCTTTGCAATGGAATGTGTACGGGTTCTGCCACTGCATTCCCGGTCGGCACTTCTCCATACACTTATCTGTGGTCGCCAGGCGGAATGACCACCCAAAACGTAACGGGACTTTGTGCCGGCGGCTATACCGTAACAGTCGTTGATGCTGTCGGATGCACTTCTACTGCAAGTTGTACTATAACACAACCTCCTGTTCTTTCTGTTTTTGCCACAACCATGCCCGCAAGCTGCAGTTCCTGCTGCGATGGAACCGGTGCCGCCACAGCTTCAGGAGGAACACCGCCCTATACCTACATGTGGTCTCCTTCAGGAGGAACGGGGCCGAATGCCACGGGGCTTTGCGTGGGAAACTATACAGTTTGTGTTACCGACGCCAATGGTTGCACCGCTTGCCAGATGGTTACCGTAGCATTCACCGCCGGTATGAATGTCAATAATGCGGTCACAAATTTTGATCTGTTCCCCGATCCGGCAGAAAATAATTTCACAGCCACAGCAGAATTTTCTTCACCAACAGAATCACTGATCGTGATCACGGATCAGCTTGGACAAACTGTAATGACCAGAAATATTTCTTCATCCGCAGAATTGAAGGAGAATATTGATGTATCAGGTTTGGCGGGCGGCATTTATTTCGTGACGCTGAAAACTGAAAACGGAACTTCGATCAACAAATTAATAAAAAACTAATAAGTAATTGTTTTTCAATTATTTATACCATATTAATAATTTGGTTTCTGTCGAACTTTTGCAACAAACGCAACAATTTCTATCTTTGTCGCCCCGTACGTGATACGGAAATAAAAACAAAGTCATGAAAGAAGGAATCCATCCGGAAAATTATCGCTTCGTTGTGTTCAAGGACATGTCGAACGATTACACGTTTCTCACACGTTCAACTGCTGAAACAAAAGATACCATCGTTTGGGAAGACGGGAAAGAATATCCTGTTGTAAAACTCGAGATCTCGAATACATCACATCCTTTCTATACCGGAAAGATGAAACTGGTGGATACTGCCGGCCGCATCGACAAATTCCGCAGCCGGTACGAGAAAAAGAAGTAACATTCTTTCTCAATTTATTACCGTCCCTCCGCACTGAGCGGGGGGATTTTTTTTGAACTTTGAAAAAACAATCCTTTCCCGAAATTCCGATTTATGCCCTCGCTGAAAATTATTCTTTTTGATGATGATTTCCGTTCTCATCTTCAACCGCTTTCCACCACGAGGCCGGTTGCCGATTTCCGCGTAGGAATATTTACGATTCGTGAAAAATGGGAAAAATGGCTGCAGGCGGGATCCTCAACTTCTACGGCAGATCATCTCGAAAAATTTCAATGGAAATTTTCGCCCGATCCTTCCCTTCAGAATATCTGGATCAATTCGCGCGTGCTTCCTTCGCCTGAACTGGTAGTGGAAATTCTTGCATTGAAACAAAAAGAAGCGATCGTAAAAGGAGAAACCGTCATCGCACTCAACAATGGTAATTCCACGGATCGAATTCGCATTGCAGCGAAAGATCATCTCGATGAAAATGTAAGTGTAAGACGAACAGATTCGCCCTGTATCATCATTCACCGGCTTCACGATATTTTTTCTCACAACGGGAAAGCAATTCTTCAGGATATAGAATTAATGCGCGGCATGCACAGCGAAAAAATCTCATCTACCAATCGTGTTATCGGAACACATGCTGTGCTTGCCGGAAAAAATGTAAACGCAGAGTGCTGTATTTTCAATACCACGAACGGGCCGATCTTCATTGGAGAAAACGCAGAGATCATGGAAGGTTCGCTCTTGCGCGGGCCGCTTGCCATAGGAAATAATGTGGTCATAAAAATGGGAACAAGAATTTACGGCGACACTACAATAGGAAACAGTTGCAAAGTGGGAGGAGAAATATCGAACTCTGTTTTTTTCGGGAACAGTAACAAAGCGCATGAAGGGTTCATTGGCAACAGCGTGATCGGGGAATGGTGCAACCTTGGCGCCGACACGAATTGTTCCAATCTGAAAAATAATTACGGAAATATTTCTGTTTACAATTATGCGATCAGCGGATTGGAAGATACGGGCATGCAGTTTCATGGACTCATCATGGGCGATCATTCGAGATGCGGCATCAATACCATGTTCAACACAGGAACTGTTGTTGGTGTTTGCTCGAATGTTTTCGGCGGCGGTTTCCCGCAAAAATTCATTCCCGATTTTAGTTGGGGAGGAATGGAAGGATTCACCGATTATGAACCGGAAAAATCTTTTGAATCCATTGCGCGTATGCGTGCGCGGAGGAAAATGGAACTTACTGCCGGGGAAAAAGAAATGCTTCGCGAAGTTTTCAGAAGTACTGCTTCACTCCGAAAAAAACAACATTGAGTTTTTTTTTTGACATTAAGTCATGTATTTGCGCATGGCACAGGAGTTGACGATTGAAATGGAGAGTAAGTGCTGATAGTGATTTTTCATTGGTAAAATAAGAACCCGGAAAGCAAATAAGATCAGCACATTTAATTTCTCTGACAAAATGACCATCCTATGAACAACCGTATATTTTTTGAAGACATTCACATGAACAACCTGGCAGATGATGAAACGGAATTCATCCCGCTGATGAGTCCGGAAGATGAAGAGCAGATGAACAGTGAGACTTTGCCCGAAGAAATTGCAATACTTCCCTTGCGAAATACGGTTTTGTTTCCCGGTGTGGTCATCCCGATAACGGTGGGCCGCGATAAATCTATTCGCCTTATCAAAGATGCTTACAAGGGAAATAAAACGATCGGTGTTGTTGCGCAGAAAAATGATGCAGTGGAAGATCCGGGAATTGAAGATCTCAATAAAGTGGGAACGGTTGCCTTCATCATAAAAATGTTGCGCATGCCCGATGGAAATACCACGGTGATCATGCAGGGAAAACGCCGCTTCGTCATTGGAGAAGCGATTCAAACGGCGCCTTACCTGAAAGCAAAGATCACTCCGCTCATTGAATTGCTTCCGAAGAAAAATGATTCTGAGTTCAGCGCCATCATTGGTTCAGTGAAAGATACCGCCTCGCGCATCATCCGTCTTAATCCGCATATTCCGCAGGAAGCGAATGTTGCATTGAAAAATATAGAGAGCACATCTTTCCTTATCAATTTTATTTCTTCCAATCTCAATGCAACGGTAAAAGAAAAACAGGAAGTGCTGGAGATGGCCGATCTCAAAAGATGCGCAACACAGGTGCTCACTTTGCTGACGAAAGAAATGCAGATGCTGGAACTGAAAAACCAGATCCAGTCGAAAGTGAAAGTGGATATTGATAAACAGCAGCGGGAATATTTCCTGCAGCAACAGATGAAAACCATCCAGGAAGAACTCGGCGGTTCGCCAATGGAACAGGAACTGAAAGAGATCCACGAACGCGCAAAAAATAAAAAGTGGAGCAAGGAAGTAGGCGATGTTTTCCAGAAAGAACTTTCCAAACTCGAACGCATGAATCCGAATGCGGCGGAACATTCCGTGCAGATGAATTATCTCGAATTGCTGCTTGATATTCCGTGGAATGAATACACACAAGATTCATTTGATCTCAGAAAAGCACAGCAGATACTTGACCGCGATCATTTCGGAATGGAAAAAGTAAAAGAAAGAATTCTCGAACACCTCGCGGTTCTTAAACTGAAAGGAAATATGAAGGCGCCTATTCTCTGTCTTTATGGGCCTCCCGGCGTTGGAAAAACTTCATTGGGAAAATCTATTGCGGAAGCGCTCGGAAGAAAATATGTGCGCATGTCGCTCGGCGGACTCAAAGATGAATCGGAGATCCGCGGACACCGTAAAACTTACATCGGCGCACTTCCGGGCCGGATCATGCAGAACATAAAAAAAGCGGCAAGTGCGAATCCTGTTTTCGTTCTCGATGAACTAGATAAAGTGGGCAACGACTGGCATGGAGATCCTTCTTCTGCATTGCTGGAAGTACTCGACCCGGAACAGAACCATACTTTTTACGACAATTATATTGAACTCGATTTTGATCTTTCGAAAGTGATGTTCATCGCTACTGCAAATTCGCTTTCAACAATTCAACCTGCATTACGCGATCGTCTCGAGATCATTGAAGTTCCGGGTTACACCACGGAAGAAAAACTTGAGATAGCGCGCCATCATCTTATTCCGAAACAACTCGAAGAACACGGCGTGAAAAAAAGCCAGATCGCTTTTTCCAATTCCATTCTCGAATACATCATTGAAAATTATACGCGCGAGTCGGGTGTGCGCGCCATGGAAAAACAAATAGGGAAAATGGTTCGTTATGCGGCGAAGAATATTGCGATGGAGAATTCTTATAAGAACAAACCTGCGATCGATGATCTGCAGAAAATTCTCGGGCCTGCGCATGAGAAAGACCGTTACCAGGGAAATGATGTGGCAGGAGTGGTAACAGGGCTCGCGTGGACGCCCGTAGGCGGAGATATTCTTTTCATTGAAACTTCGCTAAGCAAAGGAAAAGGAAAATTCACCTTGACAGGAAATCTCGGTGAGGTGATGAAAGAATCGGCGGTGATCGCGCTCGAGTACCTGCGTGCGCACGGAGAACTTTTCGGGATTGACACAGAATTATTCGATCACTGGAATGTTCACATTCACGTGCCCGAAGGAGCAACACCGAAAGACGGGCCGAGTGCAGGGATCGCCATGCTTACCGCAATTGCATCGGCATTCACACAACGCAAAGTGAAAAAAAATCTCGCGATGACCGGTGAAATTACTTTACGCGGGCGCGTGCTCGCGGTGGGAGGCATACGTGAAAAAATTCTTGCAGCAAAACGCGCAGGAATAAAAGAAGTCATTCTCTGTGAAGAGAACCGGAAAGATGTGGAAGAGATAAAAGCAGAATATTTAAAAGGGCTGAGCGTGCATTACGTGGAAAGAATGATCGAGGTGCTGCAATATGCTTTGCTAAAAGAGAAAGTGAAAAATCCGCTCGATCTGAAATTGCCTCCCGCAAGGACGAGCCGTTCGGACGGGGAAGAGAAGGAATCGAATCTGAAGAGCGTGGAGTGAATTTCTTAAGAGTATCTCTAAAAACTTAATTATTAAAAAAAAACATATCGCCACAAAGGCACAAGGGCACTAAGAAACACTAAGAGAAAAACTTTATTAATCTTTGTGTCTTGGTGCCTTAGTGGCAAAAAAATTAGTTATTAGAGATCCCCTTAATTTTGAAGCATGGATTTCAAATTAGACAGAACCGCTTTTCGTGCAACTTCTCATGAAAAAAAGGGAAGTAACCGTTCGTACTGGTTGACGAAAACTGATGAAGAAAAATTGGCTGCCGCTTTTTACCTTGAGAATTTGGAGCAATGAATTTTTTCCGTAACGAACGCAATATCTCTCCACTTTCTCCGTTTTACAACCGGTTCGTATTTCCTATCTTTAACCTCCATGCTGCGAAAATATTATTTCTTTCTCTTCACTTTTTTTCTTGCAACAAATTCCTTTGCCCAGATCGGTGGCAGCTATGCTTTTGCTTCGCTCGATCTTCCTATGTCGGCGCGCGCGGCTGCACTCGGCGGAAGAGCAGTTGCCATCAATGATAACGATATCAATCTTGCTACATGGAATCCGTCTTTGCTCAATTCCTCGATGAGCGGACAAATGGCGCTGAGTTTTACCGATTATATTTCCGATATCAAATATGGTTATGCCGCATTTGCTTATCATGTAGATAAAGTAGGAACGTTTGGTTTGAATGCAACGAGAATAGATTACGGAAATTTTCACGAGACGGATAATACCGGCGCACAGATCGGAGAATTCAAAGCAGGGGAATATGGGATCAATGCGATGTACAGTCGCCAGATCGATAGCATTTTTACCATTGGTGGAAATCTTCGCTTCATCCAGTCGAATTTATATTTGTGGAAAGCGAATGGATTGAGTGTTGACCTTGCTGCGATGGCAAAAATTCCTCACACGAGTTTCACCGCGAGCGTGCTCATGCGTAATGCGGGCGTGATGATGAATGCGTACACCGGATGGAATAAAGAAAAACTTCCGTTCGAAATGGAAGCCGGCATAGCTTTCAAACCGAAACACATGCCTTTCCGTTTTAATTTTTCATTCGTGAATCTGCAGAAATGGGATCTCACTTATATCGATCCGAATAATCCTCCTCAATTAGTTGATCCGCTTACCGGCGATTCCATCAAGACTAGTAAATTCAGATCGTTCAATGATAAAGTGGGACGTCATCTTGTGGTGGGCGGAGAATTGCTTATTGGAAAAGTTGTTACGCTGCGCTTCGGTTACAATTATAATCGCAGGAAAGAGTTACTCGTGGATACAAGACATGGCGCGGCAGGATTTACATTTGGATGCGGAATTCATGTTTACAAATTCAATTTCAGTTACGCACATGCCATTTATCATCTCGCCGGTCCGACGAATACATTTACGCTGACCATGAATCTTACGGATTTTTATCATAAGTAGAATCGGGAAGATAGAAGATGAATGATGGACCGCTCAACTTTTAAATAAAATATTTTCTTGTCTGCCGGTGATAAGTATCTTCCATCCGCTATCTTCCAATTTCCCTACCTTAGTCTAAAATCACGATCATGTGGTATGAAAACAGTAATTCATTAAAAAAAGAATTCACATTCAGAAATTTCTCCGAAGCATTTTCTTTCATGACGAGAGTAGCTTTCGTTGCAGAAAAAATGAATCATCATCCCGACTGGTGCAACGTGTGGAATAAAGTGGAGATCACGTTGAACACGCACGACGCAGGGAATACTGTTACAGAGAAGGACAAAAAACTCGCGGCAGAGATCGATAAGATTTTTTCCTCTTATGTTTCGTAGAATTTTCCTTTTTGTTTTTCTCGCTTTTGTTTTTCTGTGTGCGGGGACTCCGGCTTCATTGCAGAAAGAGATCGACCGGCTCGATTCGGATTCTGTTTTGCAGCATGGCTCGTGGGGATTTTGTGTGATGACTGCCGACAGCGGAAAAATAATTGCAGAAAAAAATTCTCAGAGATATTTAATTCCTGCGAGTACATTAAAAATTCTGACTACCGGAGCGGCGCTGGGATTACTGGGCGAAAATTTTTATTACTCCACTACGCTTGAATACGATGGAACATTCGACAGCATTCATCATGTCATTCACGGAAATCTTTACATCCACGGTTCAGGAGATCCGTCTTTTTATTCAAAATATTTTGAATGTAAAGTTGATACCTGCGTTTCACTGTTCGCTCAATTCAGAATTGCCATGAATGCCAAAGGTATCCGTTCGATCGATGGGAATATTATCGGCGATGCTTCGTGTTTCGATGAGAATCCAATTCCTGATGACTGGCAATGGAGTGATCTTGGGCAATACTACGGTGCGGGAACGAGTGGACTTGCTTACAAGGATAATTCGGTAAAACTTTTTTTCAATTCCATGTACGGAGATTCTTGTACGCTCGATAGTATTTTTCCGAAACCGGATGGAGTTGATTATCGGTCGAATGTACTGGCAGACGGAAAAAAAGATCAAGCGCTTGTTTATGGCGCACCATTCGGGAATTATTTTTTTGTAAGCGGAACTATTCCGCCAGGGAAAAAGAATTACGAAGTGGATGCATCCGATCCTGAACCTGCTATGCAGTGTGCAAAAGATTTTCTTTATGAATTGAAGGCATCCGGATTTTCCGTCACAGGAAAAGCAACGACTGTTCGCAGAATGAAAATGGAAAATAATTTTCAGGCATTACCGAGAAGAAAGATCGTTGCGGTTAATTCGCCATACCTTTCACAGATCATTGCAGCGACGAACATCAACAGTGATAATACATATGCGGAGCAAGTGTTACGTACACTCGGAATGCTGAAAGGAAAAGCCGGAACGGAAGAAGCGGGAATACAAGTCGTGAAAAATTACTGGAGCTCGCTTGCAGTGGATACATCGGGACTTTACATGACAGACGGATGTGGATTAGCGCGATCGAATGGCATTACTCCTTTTGTGCAGGCAACCATTCTTCAGAAAATTTATTCGCAAAAATATTTCAATTCTTTTTTTGAATCGTTACCTGTTGCCGGAAAAAGCGGATCGATGACTTCATTGGGAAAAGGAACTGCGGCAGAAAATAATATGCATGCAAAAACAGGTTACATTAATCGTGCACGAGGGTATGCGGGTTATGTGCGCACGAAGTCCGGAAAATTATTGTGCTTTTCTCTTCTCGCCAATAATTATGATTGCGATCCGAAAGTGATGAAAAGAAAATTGGAAAAGATCTTAGTGGCGATGGCGGAACTGCAATAGGGAAAATTCGTAATTCTCCCTCACAATAATTCGAGCATCGCTTTCCGGATGGTGGAAAATTCTTCTGCATCCAATGAAGCTCCACCGATCAATCCACCGTCTACATCGGCACAGCTGAATAATTCTTTTGCATTCGACGCGTTGCAGCTTCCCCCGTAAAGAATGGAAATGGTTCCTGCAACAGGAGCGCCGAAATTTTCACCGAGAGTTTTCCGAATGAACGCGTGCATTTCCTGCGTCTGTTCTGCGGTTGCATTTTTTCCGGTGCCAATGGCCCACACCGGTTCGTAAGCGATCGCTGCGTGGCGGACAAGAACATCGTCGAAATGAAATAAAGTAGAACGCAATTGTTCGCTGATCACATCAAAATGTTTTCCGCTGTTTCTTTCCGATTCAGATTCGCCAACGCAGAGTATCGGCCGTAATCCGCTGCCGAGTGCAATTTTCATTTTCGAATAAAGAAGATCGTTGGTCTCACCGAATTTCATCCGGCGTTCTGAATGGCCGATGATTACAAAATGTGCTCCGCAGGAAATGATCATCGGAACTGAAACTTCTCCTGTGAATGCGCCACTTGTTTCATGATGGCAATTCTGCGCAGCGATCATAATTCCTTCCGTTCCATCTACGGCACGCGAAACTGCAGTGAGAAAAGGAAAAGGAGGAGCAAGTACAGTGAGAAGAGAAGGATGATGTTCTTTACTTACAATAGCAGCAACTTCTGTGGCAAGCATGAGTGCTTCACCATAGGTCTTGTTCATTTTCCAGTTCGCAGCAATTATTTTTTTTCTCATTGCAACCTCACTCTCGGATCAAGAATAGCGTAAACGATGTCGACAATAATATTGATCACGACAAAACAAGTAGAAAATATTAATGTGCATCCCATCACAACAGGGAGATCGTGCCAGAACAAAGCATCCACCACTTCTTTTCCTATTCCTTTCCAGTCGAAAACATCTTCCACGAAAACAGCACCGGCCATCAATCCGGCAAACCATCCGGAGATGGCAGTGATCACCGGGTTCAAAGCATTTTTCAGAGCATGTTTCACCACCACTTTCAATTGACTCAATCCTTTCGCGCGCGCTGTGCGTATGTAATCGAAAGAAAGAACTTCAAGCATGGAACTTCTTGTAAGCTGAATGATGAGTGCGAGCGGACGAATGCCGAGTGTGAATGCGGGAAGAATTAAATTTTTCAGCGTGAGTTCTTCCTGGCCCGTATGCACATTCATCGTGTAAAGACTTCCGATATTTTTCAAACCGGTATAATCTCTCCACAAATAACCAAAGAGCCACGCGATGATGAGTGCGAAAAAGAAAGACGGTCCCGCCATACCCAGAGTAGAGATCACGGCAACGAGACGATCCCAGAATGAATTTTTGTAGAGTGCAGAAATTATTCCGAAAAGAATTCCGATAACAGAAGCGAAGATGATGGAAGTAATAGCGAGTACAAAAGTTGCAGGAAGAGTTTGTTCGATGATATCCCAAACCGGCCTCTGGTTGCGATACGATCTGCGTAGGTAAGGAGACTTCATCACCAGCATTCTGTTTTTTCCGACTTTGAAAAGTTTGTACGGCGATCCGTATTTCGCGGGGTTGAGATAAATTCTGCTCGTGGTACTGTCCTGCTTATTCACATCATGAATGGAAATGAAAGAAAGATCATTCAGGAACATGAAATATTGTTTGTGAAGAGGAAGATCGAGATTGAGATCCTGCCGGATTACTTTCAATGATTTTTCATCGGAACGTTGTCCCATTTTCAAACGTGCAGGATCGCCGGGCATCACGTTGAATAACATGAACACGACCGTGATCACCCCGAACAGAACGAGGAAACCATAGAGTATGCGTTTGAGTATGAACTTGAACACGATTAGGGTTACTTGTATTTTGAAATTACATTGGCGTATTCCGGGAAATCATTCGCGCTCCACATAGCGGTAACAATGCCGTTTTTCAGCATGACGAGCCCGGGATTCGAACGTATCATTGTTTTAAGTGCAGTGCCGTCAACAGCGAGCATGTGAAAATCAGCGTTCGTGTTCTTCCGGAAATTTACAACCTGGTCGGGCGTTCCGCTTGATAATCCATTGAATGGAATATTATTTTTCGCACATTCAGCTGCAAATTTATTCACCGAAGGGAAAACAGAAAGATCAGTAAGCGAAAGATCGTACATCACGAGAAAAAACTGAATTCCTTTTCGCTGGAGCAAAGAATCATTGAGCACCATTCCGCTTTCAGGATCATTGAGATTGAAATCAAGAATAGTGGGCTCGCAATTTCCCTTGCGAATCACATCATCATACCTGCAACAGAAATCCCATGTGGAATCAGGAAGATTATCAAGTTTGAATTCTTTCACTTGCCCGGATGTTTTGTTCTTATAGAAAAACCTCATCGCAATACTGTCGTGCACACAACCGGTTTCTTTCGGATCTTTTTCTTTGCTCGCTTTGTAAAGATTGGTTCCAACTGCAAAAGGTCGATAATCGATCAGCGGTAAATGACGATACGTGTAAACAGGAAATGCGAAAGAAAGAAAAATTCCTACGCCTGCAGTTCCCGCCATCGCGATCGTGTTCTTTATCACCGGCTGAATATTCTGTTCGCCCACAAAAAGAACTGAAATAAGAATGAGAAGAATAAGATCCTTCCAGAAAGATTCCCATGGAGTAAGTTTGATCGCATCACCGAAACATCCGCAGCTCTGTACTTTATTGCAACACGCACTATAGAAAGTGAGAAACGCAAAGAATACGATCATGGCCAGTAAAAGAAAAAGTGTCCAGCGCACTTTCAATCCGAGCAGGAGAAAAATTCCTACTGCGATCTCGAATCCGCAAATGAAAATGGCGAGGAAAAGAGAATGATCGGCAAAAAATCCCCAGAATTTATTCGTTTGCAATGGAAGCGGAGGAGTTGCAACCGGCGCCTGTTCGTTCACATTTTTTATTTCGCAGGAACACGGAATTCCTTTTTCTGCTTTTTTTTCTACCTGCATTTCGCAGCTGAATCCTTTTCCGAACACATCGAAATATTCATTGAGCTTGTAAGAAAATCCGAGCGGGTCATTTGCTTTAATGAAACCCGAAAAAATAAAAAGTCCTCCCACAGCAATACGCGTAACGTGCGTGAGCCAGCGATAACCGAAGATCATCGGTAAATTGATGATGAGCACAAGCCCGAGAAGTACGAGAAGAAGTTTTGTTTTGCTGAAGCAGGGGGGGCACAAAAAATAAAAAAGGGCTGCGAGACCCAATGAAGCGATGAAACGAAAGACCTTACTTTTCAGGAACGCCATAATTATTTTCCTTCTGCAATGCGGATCAAAGCAAAGATAGCGTAATTGATTATATCGAAGTAGTTAGCATCGCTGCCTTCCGAGATCACAGTCTGTCCGTCATTGTCCTCTATCTGCTTGATCCTGAGTAGTTTTACAAGGATAAGATCAGTGAGACTACTCACCCGCATTTCTCTCCACGCTTCGCCGTAGTCATGATTTTTATCGTTCATCAGCGCTTTCGCAGCGGCAGAATATTTTTCGTAAAGTGAAAGTGTTTCCGCAACCGGCAATTCTGTTCGCTCATCATTTTTTAATTCCATCTGGATAAGTGCGATCACGGAATAATTAATGATGCTCATATATTCTCCGCGAATATCATCACTGATCTTCTGTTCACCGGCCTGTTCGATCGTGCGGATTCGATTTGCTTTTATGAAAACCTGGTCGGTAATGGAAGAAATGCGGAACAGGCGCCACGAAGTGCCGTAATCTTTCAGCTTTTTGGCGAAGATGTCGCGGCACTTGGTTATAATTGCGTCGTATTGCTCCGACGTATTTTTCATACTGATAATTTGATGACGCAAGATACACACTTTCATTCGGAAACAGGAACAGTGGATGCTGCGCTTCGTTCGCGTTGTGTGATGGGAATATTGAACGTTACTCCCGATTCATTTTACGACGGAGGAAAATATGCGGATGAAATTTCTGCAGTGAGAAGAGCGATGCAGATGGCGGAAGAAGGTGCGGCGATCATTGACATAGGTGCAGTTTCTACAAGGCCGGGTTCTCTTGATCCGGGCGCTGAAGAAGAATGGAAACGCCTGGAGAAAATTATTCCTGCAGTGAAAAAAGAATTGCCCGGCATTTTTATTTCGGTCGACACTTTCCATTCTGAAATTGCAAAGCGTGTTCTGGAAAATGGTGCCGATATCATCAACGACATTTCAGGTGGAATGTTCGATAGTAAAATGCATGATGTTGTTGCGTCGGCTGATGTGCCTTATGTACTCATGCATATCCGTGGCACACCTGCGCACATGCAGGAAGATCCGCAGTATGAAAATGTAGTGAGTGAAGTGAAAAAATATTTTGAAGAAAAAATTCCGATGTTCAGAAAAACAGGTGGAAAAAAGATCATTCTTGATCCCGGGTTCGGTTTCGGAAAAACGCTTGATCATAACCTGGAACTGCTGCATTCGCTTAAGGAATTTTCTTCTTTCGGTTTCCCGATCCTCGCCGGCATCTCGAGAAAATCCATGGTGACACAATTCTTCAATGTGAAAAAAGAAAATGCGCTGGAAGGAACGATCGCGCTGAATAAAATTGCTCTGGAAAATGGAGCGAATATTCTGCGTGTGCACGATGTGAAGGAACATGTTGAACTGATAGATACTTTCTTTTCCTAGGGGAGGATTATTGGTTTTTACGAATGGAAACAGATGTACGGATAATCTTTCGGTAGAATTGAATCGGTATATTCGGATTTATCTGTAATCTGTATTCCGCAAAAATCAGTAATCCTCCCATTTAGTTACTTTTGTTTTACTGATGGATCCGCTGATCGCACTTGTTTTAATTCACTTCCGCTGGCAGGATGCTGTTGATATTATTCTGGTCGCTTTTCTTTTGTACCAGTTGTATCGCCTTGTGCGCGGCACTGCAGCGATGAACATTCTTATCGGCGTTGCAGTTTTTTATACGATCTATCGTATCGTGGGAATGCTCGGGCTCGAATTATTTTCTTCGGTACTTGAAAAATTTATTGATGTCGGCGCCATTGCACTGCTCATCGTTTTTCAACAGGAGCTCCGGCGATTTTTTCTTTACATAGGTTCCAGCAATTTTCTGCGAAACCGGAAATTCTCTTCTTCTATTTTCCGATGGGGAGATGAATCGAAACTTGCATCGACGGATATAGGCGCAATTGTGAAAGCATGCCGGAACATGGCGGAATCAAAGACCGGCGCTCTTATTGTGATCACGCGCAATAATGATCTGCGATTCTATTCTGATACCGGCGATCCGGTGGAAGCGCGTGTTTCGGTGCGAATGATCGAAAGTATTTTTTATAAGAACAGTCCATTGCATGATGGAGCTATAATCATCACCAACAATATGATCATTGCTGCGCGCTGCGTTTTGCCTGTAACTGAGAATAATGATTTTCCCGCGCACCTGGGTATGCGTCACCGCGCAGCTGCGGGAATTTCGGAGAATGCCGATGCTATAGCCATTGCTGTTTCGGAGCAGACCGGCGATATTGCTTTTTCGAAAGACGGTGAGATCCAGACGGGAATTACGGCTGATAAGCTGAAGGAGATGCTGGAGAAAGGGCTGAACTAGTCATTGCTTACTTGGTTGTATTGTAAGACAACTTTCAAAACAGCTATTTTTTCATTTTTGCATTTGCCTTATCCGTGCTGTCGGCTTTACGCTGTATGGCGTCGAACATCTGTTCGTTGCTCATTCCGACATAAGTAATGAGTACCGCCGCCTGTTTTGCATTGCTCGTGTTCGGATAATTGTCGATCACGTATTTGTATAATTGTTTTGCACGATCATCACCATGTTCAACTGTAAGAAGGTAGGTGGAATAAATATTTGCAGCGGTGAAGCAGGCATCGGAATAACGCTTGTAATCTTTATGCCGGTCGATGATGGTTTCTAGAAATTCTGCGGCTTGTTTGTAATTCATCATGTTCATTTCCCTGAAGGAAGCGCGCATGAGAAATTCGGCGGTGGCTGTATCCTGCGGAAATTTATTGGTGAACGCGGCATAAGCATTCAGGACATTCGTTACTTCCCGCTGGCTCGCATCGTGGTGCGGTTTAAAAACATATTCTGCTGTTCTGATATTTTTAAGCAAAGAATCGCGGAACGCCATTTTTTTTGTGCTGTCGGATGCTGCTTTATCGGCAGCAGAATTTCCGCAAGAAGCGAAAAAGAACAGCAATAGGACAAGAGCAACAGAAAAATATTTTTTCATGATCATTTATTTTGGAAATTTCATTTTGTATTCTACTTCAACTTTCCCTTTTGTAATGTCGTTCAGTTTTCCCTGGATGAGCCGCTTGCGCAATGGACTGATTCGGTCGGTGAATAATTTACCTTCAATGTGATCGTATTCGTGAAGAATGATACGGGCTGCAATTCCTTCGTAATTTTTTTTCATCCGTTTGAAATGTGCATCCAGGTATTCGATCTCGATCTTCTTTTTACGCATCACATCTTCGCGGATCTTCGGAATGCTCAGGCAACCTTCGTTGAATTTCCACGGGTCACCTTCTTCTTTCGTGATCTTCGCGTTGATGAAAACTTCTTTGAAATTTTTCATCGCCACCTCTTCTTCCGTTTCTGCATCTTCTGAAAATGGTTTTGCATCCACGATAAAAAGACGAATTGATTTTCCAACCTGTGGAGCGGCAAGGCCAACGCCTTTTGCATTGTACATGGTATCATACATATCCCTGATCAGTTCTTCCAGACCGGGATAATTCTTATCGATCTCGACACCGGCTTTTTTCAGAACAGGATCACCGTATGCAACAATTGGAAGGATCATAGTGCAAAGATAATATGCTAATGGCAGTGGAATGCAACGGAGTCTTTAAGAATAGAAAAAAACAGCAGGTAAAATTATTGAGCAATTGATTTTTCGTAAAAATCAAAACGACTCCATGTAACTCTGCAGGATGATCACAGCGCTTATTTTATCCACGAGTTCTTTTTTCTGCCGGTCTTTCTTTTTTGCTCCTGTCTCCAGGATGGCTCGTTTCGCAATTTTTGAAGTGAAGCGCTCGTCCACCAATTCAATTTTCATTCCCGGGAATTTCTTTTTCAGCACAGCCACAAAATTTTTCACGGGCGCGCTCGCGTGCGTTTCTTCGCCACTCATCCGTTTCGGCATTCCTACTACGATCGTATCTGTTTCTTCTTCTGAAAAATAGTTTTCGAGAAAAGAAATAATATCCTTGCTGTGTACGGTCGTCAGCCCGTTGGCAATTATGCGCAGCGGATCACTCACCGCAATGCCGCAGCGTTTTGTTCCGTAATCGATGGCAATTATTCTTGGCATAGATCAGATGCGCATTTCTTTTGCATGCACTAAAGCAGAATTCAGAATGAAAACGAAAAGAAAGTAAAACGAAAAGGAAAATCGCTTTAGAATCCGGTTGGGGGAATCAAACCCGACTGTCAGAATTTGAGCCATGTGCCTGCCAGACAAAAGGGGCTACTTTTGAGGGATGCAAACTTAATGAAATTCGGGTGACGAATGGCAGTGAAAAATCCATAAACGGGGGATAAATCTTCACAAGAGAAGAAAACCATTGATCCAAAATCTCCGATCTTCGCAGGCAGTATGGAAAATCTAAGAAAGATCATTGAAGATGCCTGGAACAACAGGGAACTTCTCAGTGAAAAAAATACGCAGGAAAAAATTTCGGAAGTCATTGCTTTGCTCGACGAAGGAAAATTGCGCGTTGCACAACCATCCGGCGAAAAATGGATCGTGAACGATTGGGTGAAGAAAGCAGTGATACTTTATTTTCCCATTCGGAAAATGGAAACGGTGGAAATTGGCCCACTCGAATTTCATGATAAGATGGCGTTGAAAAAAAATTACGCGCAGCTGGGTGTGCGTGTGGTGCCGCATGCAGTCGCACGCTACGGCGCGTACCTCGCGAAAGGCGTGATCATGATGCCTTCGTATGTGAACATTGGCGCGTATGTGGACGCAGGTACGATGGTGGATACGTGGGCGACCGTGGGCTCGTGCGCGCAGATCGGAAAAAATGTTCATCTCAGCGGTGGAGTAGGAGTGGGAGGAGTTCTTGAACCGGTGCAGGCCGCTCCTGTAATAATTGAAGACGGATGTTTCATTGGTTCGCGCTGCATTGTTGTGGAAGGAGTTCACATTGGTAAAGAAGCGGTGCTCGGTGCAAATGTTGTACTCACTGCTTCCACGAAGATCATTGATGTTACTCTTGAAAAACCGGTAGAATACAAAGGACACGTTCCATCGCGGAGTGTAGTGATACCGGGAAGTTATCCGAAAAAATTCGCTGCGGGAGAATACCATGTTCCCTGCGCTCTCATCATTGGGAAAAGAAAAGAAAGCACCGATCTGAAAACTTCGTTGAACAATGCTTTGCGTGAATACGATGTGGCGGTATAAGAAAATAATATTCCTTCTTGCGATTTTCGCGGCGCAATTTCTGTGCGCTCAATCTGCGGGCGATTCTGCCTTCTTCGTTAAATATGCATCGCCGGTCTTCGATCTTCAACCCGAATATTTTACACGGGCATTCAGGAATATCAATGACACTGCATTTCAGTATGCCGTGTCGCCTTCTAAAACCATTCATCATTGCGATATAAAATATTTTACGGTACAGAATGGAAAAGATACAGTCTCCTGCTGGCATTCTTCATTGCAATGGGATAACCAATTCCGGCTGGACAGATCTGTTTCTTATTCCTGTGACTCGGCAGAAGTAACGACGTATTCTGAAAATTATCTTACGGCTCTTAAGCCGCAACTTCTTATTCTTATCCGGAATGGAAAAATAAATTCAATCGATTCTTCAAAATTCATTTATAACAACTCCGGACTTATTTCTACAATTATCAATGTTCACAAGGAAAAAGATCACGATACTGCAACTACTGAAACACGTTTGTACGATGCGAAAGGAAGAGTAGTGGTAGATCGGAATTCGCAGTACGGTTCCATGTCCGGAACTTTTACTTATGAATTCAATGCACACGGTGAATTGAACCGGAGAAGTTTTTCTGCGAATACAAACGGGGCGGTTCTTTGTACTGATACGCTCATTTATTCCTATACCGATACTACGCGCCAGGTCATCAGTTGCCGGCACCTGCTTCATATTGCCGGGAAAGAAGGATGGATATTGCTGGATGAAGTTCATCTGCAGGGCAAGGATCACAAACCGGTTTTTTACGGATTGTATTATAATTCTGCATCAGGTTCACGTTTTCAATTGTCGCCGGGAATGGAAATGTCGGTGGCGTATGATGTGGTGAGCGGAAAATTACAAACGGAGAACCGTGAAGTTCCGGGGTCCAACACGTCAAGCTATTCTGAATTTTATTATTCGAAAGGATGCGATTCTACATTGACTTACAACATCGTAAAAAGTAAAAATGGCAATGAAAAATCGCTTTCAAAACGCGAGATAAGAAAATATGATGAAGCAAGCGGTTTATTGAGCGAAAAGCGAACGGATCACTTCGAAGAATATGTCCACCGCAAAAAAAAGTTGTACCGCAGCACTACATCCGAGATCATTAATTATAATTGGTCGAAATAATTAAAATTTAGGACCATGCAATTTATTTAATAATAAATTTGAGAAAAGTAAACCGGCTGAACTTTTCTTAATGTGCTGAAATGCCTTTTGCCCCGTATCTTTGTTCCCGTTGAAGAAATTTCTCATCATACAAACCGCTTTTACCGGCGATGTGGTTCTCGCTACACCGGTCGCTGAAAAATTACACCGTTTTTTTCCGGATGCAGAAATAGATTTTCTCGTGAAGAAAGGGAATGAATCGTTATTCAAAGATCATCCTTTCATAAAAGAAGTTTTTGTCTTCGATAAAAAAAACGGCAAGCTGAAAAATATTTTTCGCCTACGTTCTGCGATCAGGAAGAAAAAATATGACGCAGTGATCAATCTCCATCGTTTTGGTTCTTCCGGTTTTCTTACTGCATGCTCTGGCGCAAAAGAAAAAATAGGGTTCGATAAAAATCCTTTCTCTTTTCTTTTTACAAAAAAAATAAAACATGAGATCGGTAATAGTGGATCCGGTGGCAAGCATGAAGTGAGAAGAAACCTCGATCTTATTGCTCATCTCACCGATCTGCAAACAGAAAAACCGAAATTGTATCCGTCTGACTCCGATCTGCAAATAATTTCTTATCACACTAATTCGGGTGAATATGTTTGCATGGCGCCCACTTCCGTCTGGTTCACGAAACAATGGCCCAAAGAAAAATGGGTGGAGCTTATAAAAATAATTCCTTCGTCGTATCGCATTTTTCTTCTTGGCGGGCCTGCTGATTCAAAACCGTGCGATAAAATTCTGAAAGATTCCTGTAGAAATAATATTGCAAATCTCTGCGGACAATTAAGTTTTCTCCAGTCAGCAGCGCTGATGAAAGGAGCGAAAATGAATTATGTGAACGATTCGGCGCCGATGCATTTCGCTTCTGCAATTAATGCTCCGGTCACCGCCATTTATTGTTCCACCGTTCCTGCATTCGGATTTGGCCCGCTTTCTGATAATTCGCGGGTGATAGAAACAGAAGAAAAACTTTCCTGTCGTCCATGCGGATTACATGGTTACAAAGAGTGCCCGGAAATTCATTTTAAATGTGCCCGCACGATCGAAGTAAAAAAAGTAATGGGAGAACTGAATTAATCATTTTACTCTTCGATGACTTATCGCTGCATCCTTTACCTTTGCCCCAATGCAGAAATTTCTCACACATCCTGTTTTTAAAATTGTTTCCGAAGAAGCAGAAAAACTTCATGTGGATGCTTATGCTATAGGAGGATTTGTGCGCGATGCAGTTTTAAATCGCCCTTGCAAAGACATCGACATCGTTGCAGTTGGAAAGGGAAGCGGAGATAAAACGGTTGGCATCACGCTCGCAGAAGCGGTTGCTGAGCGCGAAGGTGTGCGCGTGAATGTATTCCGGAATTTCGGTACGGCGCAAATTGTATTGGGAGAATACGATGTAGAATTCGTAGGAGCAAGAAAAGAATCGTATGATCGCGCTTCGAGAAAACCTGTCGTGGAGGATGGAACGCTTGAAGATGATCAGGATCGGCGCGATTTCACGATCAATGCCATGGCGATCTCGCTGAATAAAAATAATTATGGCGAGATGTTGGATCCGTTCCATGGAATGGAGGACATTGAAAAAAAAATAATCCGCACGCCGCTCGATCCGGATATCACCTATTCCGATGATCCATTGCGCATGATGCGGGCAGTACGTTTTGCCACGCAGCTGAATTATTCTATTGAGAAAAATTCATTCGATGCGATCCGCAAAAATGCAGAGCGGATAAAAATTGTTTCGGCAGAGAGGATCATTGACGAACTTAATAAAATTATTCTTGCGGAAATTCCTTCGGTTGGATTCAAAATGCTTTTCGATACCGGTGTACTGAATATTATTTTTCCCGAGATGGTGGCTTTGCATGGCGTGGAATATGTAAATGGAAAAGGCCACAAGGATAATTTTTATCACACGCTCCAGGTCCTTGATAATCTCTGCACACGTTCAGAAGATCTCTGGTTGCGCTGGGCTGCCATTCTTCACGACATTGCAAAACCTGCGACAAAAAAATTCGAACCCGGGCATGGCTGGACCTTTCACGGGCACGAGGACAAAGGTGCGCGTATGGTGCCGAAAATATTTTCGAAAATGAAATTGCCCCTGAATGAAAAAATGCGGTATGTACAGAAAATGGTGCAACTTCATTTGCGGCCTATCGTTCTTTCAAAAGATGAAGTGACCGATTCTGCGATAAGAAGATTGCTGTTTGATGCTGGTAATGATGTGGATGACCTGATGAAACTCTGCGAAAGTGATATTACTTCGAAGCAGGAAAATAAAGTGAAAAAGTATCTGAAGAATTTTGAACTTGTTCGGGAGAAACTGAAAGAGATCGAGGAGAAGGACAGTATCCGTAACTGGCAACCGCCGGTGACAGGTGAAGACATCATTGCTGCATTCGGCATCGAACCTTCACTGCAGGTAGGAAATATTAAAACTGCTATTCGAGAAGCGATCCTCGATGGTCATGTTGCGAATGAACGTGCGGCTGCATGGAAATTCATGATCGAAGAAGGAATGCGCTGTGGACTGAGAGTAATTCCTGGTTATGAATTTCCGAACCCGGTTGAACTCCCGGTGAAGAAAAAAATCAATGAGGAGAAATGAAAATCGCATCCAATAAAATAACCGACATCGCACAATATTTCAGGAATGAATTGTCGTCGTCTTATCCCAAAGAAGAGATCGAAAAATTTATAGAATATTGCCTGGCTGATTTTTCACACATTTCAAAGACAGATCTTTTACTTGAACCGGGAAGAACAGTGAGTGAAAGTGATCTGCTTAAATTTCATTTTGCGGTGAAGGATCTGAAACGCGGAAGACCGGTGCAATATATTCTTGGTAAAGCTTTTTTTTATGGAATGGAATTTTCCGTTAACAGCGAAGTGCTGATCCCGAGGCCGGAAACGGAAGAATTGGTTAAACTGGTTATCGACGATTCAAAGGATCACAAAGAAAGCTTTTCCATTGTTGACGTCGGCACCGGAAGCGGATGTATTGCTGTTGCGCTGAAAAAAAATCTCCCGCGCTGTCACGTGTACGCGCTCGACATTTCTGAACCGGCATTGTCCGTTGCAAAACAAAATGCAGAAAAGAATAATTGCGAAGTGCATTTTCTGCATGCCGATATACTTGATAAAAGTAATTGGACAAAAATTCCTCCATGTTCAGTTATCGTAAGCAATCCTCCTTATGTAAAACGCTCGGAGATGAACTCGATGCATAAAAATGTTCTTGAGCACGAACCACATTCCGCTTTGTTTGTGAATGACGATGACCCGCTTTTATTTTATAGTTCCATTGCAGATTTTGGAAAAATAAAATTGAAACCGGGTGGAAAAATATTCGTCGAGATCAATGAACAACTTGGATTGGAAACAGCAATTCTCTTTCAGAAAGCAGGATATGAAAATGTTCAGCTGAAAAAAGATCTGCACGGAAAAGACAGGATGATTTGCGCCAGTTCCGGATTGTAAATAGTAAATTGTACATTGTAAATTTTCATCCAGCTAAATGAAAATATCGGTCATTACCGCCTGCTTCAATAATGAAGCTACCATTGCCGACACGGTCCGGTCTGTGCTGGAGCAGGATCATGATGATGTGGAATATATTATTGTGGATGGCGCTTCTACTGATGGAACGATGAAGGTGATTGATGAATTCCATTCACGCATTACAAAAATAATTTCTGAAAAGGACAATGGAATTTATTTTGCACTGAACAAAGGAATAAAACTTGCTTCCGGTGATGTGATCGCGTTCCTGCATGCGGACGATGTGTATGCGAATGCGCACATACTCTCACGTGTGAACAGAATATTCTCCGAAAAAAAAGTCAGCAGTGTTTATGGCGATCTTGTTTACGTAGAAAGAAACGATCTTCAGAAAACAATTCGCAGATGGATATCCTGCGAATATTATGACGGAATATTCCGTAAAGGTTGGATGCCGCCTCATCCTTCTTTCTTTCTCACGAAAAAATGTTACGATGAATTCGGTATGTTCAACACAGAATTCCGTACCGCAGCCGATTATGAATTGATGTTGCGCATGCTGCACAGAAATAAAATTTCCACAGCATATATTCACGAAGTTCTGGTGAAGATGAGAGCGGGAGGAATGAGCAACAAAACGGTTAAGAACAGGATACGTGCTAATCGCGAAGACCGTCGTGCATGGAAAGTGAACGGATTGAATCCGGGATTTTTTACATTGACAAGAAAACCGCTCTCGAAAATATTGCAGTTTTTCAGGAAGGGCTGATCATTAATTATTTTCTCAGAAGATTACTTTACTCTTGGGCCTTGGAGGAGTCCACTGCGGATTAGGACGAACATGATAATAACGGGTCTGTCCCCTGATGACATAGGCGAGATCTACATTGCAGGTGAAATACGAATCGTAACGGGAACGATCACCGCGCACTGTGCCCGGTGCATAATTATTGAGTACAGAAGTTGACACAGGAAAAGGAAATTGACTACTCCTGTTCGCAAGATTTGCGCTCAATTGCGAAGAAAGAGAATTCGGATCCACATAATTTTTACTTACATCATCGAGATAATCCGTGAAAGTGGAATGCCACGTAAAATCAATTCCGGCTTTATATTTTTTTCTGTAACTGATAGCACTCCCGATGGAAAAAGGAATTTCAAATTGTGTTTTTGAATAATGCTGCCCTTCTGTTTTTAACGGCTGAAGCGGAATCCATTCTCCGGCATAAAACGCTTTCGGATTACTGAAAACAATTCCAGGCCCGGTCGCTACGAAAAGCTCGTAGAAAGTGATGTAACGATAAGAGCTGTTGAAAATATATTGCCGCCACAATCGCAATTCTCCCTGGCAATTGAGTTCGACAAGATCATTCCTGAAATCAAGATTTCGGAATCGCCTCGATGGATCAGTGGAATACTGGTCGCTTCCGGAAATTCTTGAGAAAAGAAGATCGGCTTTCAGAAAAATAGCGGGCTTTAATTTATAACGTGCATAAATCCCATAGGAAATATTGATCTCATTTCTTTTTTTGAAAAGCTGAAAATCCTTATGATTCATTCCCATTTCACCACGGTATGCCGATGCGCCGAAACTGCTACCGTAACTCAACGCATATTGCGCATTCGTGGGAATGGCAAACAACAAAAAGAAAATTACGGTTGAGAAAATATATTTTTTCATTCCAAAAGAAAAACCGCTTTCAATGAAGAAAGCGGCTTATTAAAAAAATTACCAGTGGTACCTGTGTTTGCGGATCAGGAGCGCATGCGGGTGATGCGATGGCCCGTTGTATTTTGAAGGGTGTTGTTGCCGGTCGCTGATCCATGGATAGCGCGAATCAATGTGTGTGAATGTGGCACTGCGCCCGCGGATCACATAACTCATGTCAACAGAAGTGGTGAGATAAGAATCATTATGAGTAGGATCACCTCGTTTATTTCCGGGAGTAAAATTCTCTGCGAATGCATTCGTCACATTCAACTCATCAGTACGATTGGCAAGTTCTGCAGAGAGCGGAGATTTTAATTGAGAAGGATCTTTGTAAGTGGTGCTCACATCATCAAGATAATCGGTGAATGTTGTTCTCCAGGTGAGATTCCATCCGATGCGATAATGTTTATTGAGCGTTACATAAAATCCGGCGCTTGCAGGAATCACAGCAGTGATGGTGGTATAATGATTTCCTTCCGTTTCCAATGGACGCAAAGCCACCCAGTTTCCATCATAAAGTGTTTTTGGATTGTGATAAGCCGCTCCAACACCAAGGCCCACATAAGCACGGAAATTATTTCTGTAACGGTAAGTGTGGCCAAGATCATTCACTTCATAAAAGAAATATTGGGCTTGCGCGGTCATTTCAAAAATATCATTGCGGAAACTGAGATTGCGGCCATTTCTTCCGGGGTTGGATGATAATTTATCATCGCCCGCAATTCTCGTCCAATTCAAATCGGCCTGCACAGAAAGCATTGGATTGATCCTGTAGCGGACAAATGTTCCTGCGCTCATACGCGTTTGCGTAAGTTTCATATCGGAAACGAAATCGCGTCTCGTCAACTGGTTTCCTCCCATATCGCCAAGATAATTGGAAGCACCGGCATGAAATCCGGCATCCCAGAAATACTGTGCGGAAGAAATGAGGGGAAGAAAAAATACAGCAGAGACAAAAAATAAATTGCGGGTAAAAGTTTTATTTTTTTTCATGACAGCACGGTTGAAGGGTTAACACATTGTACGGGCAAAAAGGAATAAAGTTCCCTGAGAGGAAAACTTGTTAACGAAAAAAGCCGCCGGTTATTTACCGGCGGCTTTCAATGAGGAATGGGAATCAGAACTTAGCCCTCACCTTGCGGTGCTTGTATTTTTTTCCTTTGAAGATGGAACTGTAATGCGAACGATAGAGGGAAGATTTGCCACGGAAAACATAACTGAATTCAACATCAGTGGTCATGAAAGAATCATTATGTGTGGAATCGCCCCGCTTGTTGAAATGAGCATTGCCCTGGTCATCATACCAAACGTGGTAACCGAAATTATTTCCGAAACCGGGTTGTGGAGGATTTTGTGCAGCGCCCCATGCATTAGCAGCAGCATGATCCGTTCTGTCGGCCATGATAGAAGCCAGCGGATTCGGATCCCCGGATTTATCTACATAATGAGTGGATGCATCATCAAGATAATCGGTGAATGTAGTTCTCCAGCAGAATTCCCAGCCAATGCGGTAATGCTTATTGATGGTGAAATAAAATCCTGCTGAAGCAGGAATGGTCATTGTGATCGTTGTGTATTTGTGGTCTTCAGTCATCAGCGGACGAAGATCCACCCACTCACCATTATATTTTGCACGTGGATTGTGATACATTCCACCAGCGCCCAATGCAATGTATGCACGGAAATTGTCTTTGTAACGATACGTATGCCCGAGGTCATTTACTTCATAAAAAAACCATTGACATTGTGCATTCAATTCCCACAGATTATTTGAAAAACTAAGATTGCGATAATGACGGGCAGGATTAGTTGACAAAGCATCGTCTCCGCGGATATTCGCATAATTGAAAGATGCTTTAACAGAAAACTGCTGTGCGATCTTATAGCGTGCGAAAACACCAACGGAACTTCTTGTTTCCTGCAACTTCATGTCGGAAACAAAATCACGGCGGGTAAGTTGTTTTCCACCCATTTCTCCGAGATAATTTGCAGCGCCGGTCGATACGCCATAATCCCAATAATACTGGGCATTGATGACTGCGGGTGCAAAAGCGACTATGACAAGTAAAAACAGCTTCCTCATGTTCACAATTTTTCGGGTTACCTTGAATTACGAAAGTACTGAATGTAAACCGCATTTACAAGTGCCGCATTATGGTGTTTTCACCGGGAATGGTTGATAACGGATTCAAATGAATTTACTCCTTACTTTTGAAACCCTCATGGAGAACAGGATCAGGCAACTTTTCGGAATAAAATATCCCATTGTGCAGGCAGGAATGATCTGGTGCAGCGGATGGGAACTGGCCTCCGCGGTGAGCAATGCGGGCGGACTCGGACTTATCGGTTCGGGCTCCATGTATCCCGAAATTCTTCGTGAACATATCAGGAAATGCAATGCGGCGACGAACAATCCTTTCGGTGTGAATGTTCCGCTTTTGTATCCTGATATTGATAAACATATAGCTGTTATTCTCGAGGAGAAAGTGAAAATAGTTTTTACTTCCGCAGGAAATCCGAAAACGTGGACACCGAAACTGAAAGAGCACGGAATAAAAGTGGTGCACGTGGTTGCCAATGTAAAATTTGCACAGAAGAGCCAGGAAGCAGGAGTGGATGCTGTAGTTGCAGAAGGATTTGAAGCGGGCGGACATAATGGAAGAGAAGAAACAACGACGATGGTGCTGATTCCTATGGTGAAAAAAGAAGTAGATGTTCCTGTGATCGCAGCAGGAGGAATTGCCTCAGGCCGACAGATGCTGGCGGCAATGGCGCTGGGCGCTGATGCTGTTCAGATCGGATCTCGTTTTGCTGCTTCGAAAGAATCGTCGGGACATGAGAATTTTAAAAATGCAATTGTGCATGCGCATGAAGGCGATACGATCCTCACGATGAAACAACTTGTGCCGGTGCGGATGATCAGGAATAGTTTTTACAAAGCGATAGAGAATGCGGAACATAATGGAGCAACTACCGAAGAGCTGAAAAAAATTCTCGGGCGCGCACGTGCGAAAAAAGGAATGTTTGAAGGTGATATGGATGAAGGCGAACTGGAAATAGGGCAGGTGAGCGCGATGATAAAAGAAATAAAACCTGCTGCCGAAATTGTAAAAGAAATTATGAATGAATTTGATTCGGTGAAAAATGAAATGTGCCAATGAAAAAAAGTAAAGAGGAAATTCAGAAAGAGGAGCAGCGTAAATTAGATCGACTGAAACCCTACGTTCCTATGTGGATGAGAAAACGTGCCTTGCTTGAAGCGGCCCGTAAATTTGACAGGGAAAGAAAATTGCGTGAGGGATAGCAGCAAGGTGCCCCGCACCGCGGATAGCCCGACGGTGAAGCGAACGAAGTTCTGCTTTACCGGCACGCCCGAATAAAAATTCAAAATTCAGAATTATTAAAGATGATAAAATTTGAAAAATTCACTCTTGTAAACGGACTCAGAGTGATCGTGCATCGCGATGAGGCAACACCGCTTGCGTGCATCAACATTCTGTACGACGTGGGCGCGCGCGATGAAGATGAAAGTAAAACCGGGTTCGCGCATTTATTCGAACACCTCATGTTCGGCGGATCAATAAATATTTCTTCTTACGATGAACCGCTGCAGCGCGTGGGCGGAGATAACAATGCGTTCACCACGAACGATATCACCAATTATTATCTTACGCTTCCTGCAGAAAATCTTGAAACCGGTTTCTGGCTCGAGTCGGATCGAATGCTTTCATTGGCATTTTCAGAAAAAAGTTTAGAAGTGCAGCGCAGTGTGGTGATCGAAGAATTCAAACAACGTTACCTCAATCAACCTTATGGCGATTCGTGGTTGCTCATTCGCCCGCTCGCGTACAAGGTGCACCCGTACAAATGGGCGACGATAGGAAAAGAAATAAAACACATTGAAGATGCGCGGATGGAAGATGTAAAAGCATTTTTCAAAAAACATTATTGTCCTTCGAATGCGATCCTGGTGGTGGCGGGAAATGTGACGGCAGATGAAGTGAAAAAACTTTCTGAAAAATGGTTCGCGCCGATTGATGCCGGGAAAAAAACAGGAAGGAAACTTCCGGTGGAACCGCGGCAGGAAGAATACCGTTTTGAATCGGTTACGAAAGATGTTCCGTTCGATGCGCTGTACCTGAATTTTCACATGTGCGCGCGCGACGACAAAGATTATCATGCAATGGATGTGATCTCCGATATTCTTTCGAGGGGAAATTCGGCGCGGCTTCATAACCGGTTGGTTAAAGAAAAAAGAATTTTCAGCGAAGTGAATGCTTTTGTAATGGGCGATAATGATAAAGGATTATTCTGCGTGACCGGGAAGATCAGCCCGGGAGTGAAGATCGGCGAAGCCGAAGAAGAAGTTTTTTCTGAATTGAAAAAACTTGCTGACGAAAAGGTCAGTGATCGAGAATTGACGAAAGTGAAAAATAAAATAGAATCGTCTTTGCTGTTCGGTGAAATGGGTGTGCTTGATAAAGCAATGAACCTGGCGTTTTTTGAACTGATGGGCGATGCGGAAATGATCAATACGGAAACCGTGAAATATGCAGCCGTAACAGCCGATGATGTACAGCGCCTGGCGAAAGATGTTTTCCGGAAAACGAATTGTTCTTCGCTTCATTATTTATCCTCCAGAAAAAACTGATATGCAACTGAACAGAACGATGGCTCCCGAATTCCGCGAAGTGGGAAAAATTTCGCTCCTGCAACCGAAGGAACTCCGCCTGTCGAATGGTATTCCGCTTTTTCTCATCAATGCCGGTGACCAGGAAGTGGTGCGTATCGATTTTATTTTCAATGCGGGAACACGATTCCAGTCCAGAACGCTTGTTGCAGGAACTGCGAGTGAAATGCTGGAGGAAGGAACAAAAACAAAGAATGCGGAAACGATAGCCGAAGAACTTGATTTTTTCGGTGCATTCACAGAAACAGAATTGAACCAGGATACAGCCAGCTTTACTCTTTTTACACTTAACAAGCATCTTTCTTCAACACTCCCTCTTGCAGAAGATATTTTAGTTAATGCGTCGTACCCCAATGAAGAATTCCTGATATACAGTTCAAATAAACGACAGCAATTCGTGGTGGATTCTGAAAAAGTAGCTACACTTTCGAGACGTAAATTCAACGGCCTTCTTTTCGGTGAAGATCATCCTTATGGAAGAGCAGCGAAGCTCGAAGATTTCGATTCGCTCCATGAAAATGATATTATTTCATTCCATGAAAAATTCTATTCGCTCAAAAACTGCACGATCGTTGTAAGTGGGAAAATTCCGGATCATCTTCAACAACAATTAGAAATGTGTTTCGGGAAATATTCCAATGGGGAAGTGCATAATAATTCTTTGCCGGCTCTCGCAAAATTACAACAACGCATTCACACGGTTGAAAAAGAAGGGGCGATGCAATCCTCCATCCGCATGGGAAGAAGTTTGTTCAATAAAAAACATGCCGATTACCAGAAAATGCTTGTACTGAATACCGTGCTTGGCGGCTATTTCGGTTCGCGCCTGATGGCGAATATCCGCGAAGACAAAGGTTATACTTACGGAATTGGCTCGGGAATTATTTCACTGCAGGAAGCGGGATATTTTGTGATCTCCACCGAAGTGGGTGTGGATGTAACAGAAGCGGCGTTGAAAGAAATTTATGTGGAAATAGAAAAGTTGCAGAATGATAATATTCCTGAATCGGAATTGGATCTCGTGAGAAATTATATGACCGGCGTTTTCCTGCGCAGTACCGACGGGCCTTTCGCTCTTGCCGACCGTTTCAAAGGCCTGATGGGATACGGGCTCGGTTATGATTATTTTTCAAGTTATCTCGAAACGATCCGTTCTGTTTCTGCCAATGAGATCCGCGATCTTGCTCAGAAATATTTGAAGAAAGAAGATCTTATAGAGCTGGTTGCCGGGAAGAGGAAATAAAAAAAGGACATCTCTAATAACTTCGAACTGCTGCGTTGGGCTACGTCCTCAAAATCCTCATTTACGAATAGTAAATTCCGGTTTTTAAGACTTGTCCGCCTTGCATTTCTGTGTTTTTAGAGATGCCCAAAATCAGGAATTGTTATTTGGAATTTATGGCTTGTTATTTTTTAATCCGTTTTACTTTCACTCAGACTTTTCAGTTTTGCACGCAATTCTCTTTCGCCAACAGGTTTTGAAAGAATGCCAATGGGTTTTGTTTTCCGGATGCGTTCTGTTGTTGCGAGGTCGGAATTCCCGGTGAGAAAAAGAATGGGAATTCTATAAATGAGATTCACTTCTTCCGCAGTTTCAATTCCATCCATTGGCCCTTTCAAACCGATGTCCATCAGAATGAGATCGGGTTGGTCAGTGAGTAAAAAATTTAAAACTTCCGGCCCCGACTGCACTTCACCGATCACATCCAATCCCATGTTGGTAAGAATTCTCCGAACGAACATCTGGATGATGACGTCGTCTTCTACAATGAGAATTCGTTTGTAATGCACCCGATTTATTATTTTAAATGTCCGATCTCGCGGAAATTGATAGTGTAATGTGTTCCTTTTCTTTTTTCTTTTTCAATAGTTCCTTCCAGTTGCCGGGCAAGATTCCTGATCAGCAGCAATCCGAGTGAAGAAGATGAACTTATTTTTTCTTCTGAATATCCTGCGCCATTATCACCGATCGTCAATCGGAATTTTTTTCCTTTTTCTACTATAAGTTTTATGGTAATGGTACCCGCATGATCATCGGTGATTCCGTATTTCAGCGAATTGGTGATGATCTCGTTGATCATTAGCCCGAGTGGAACGGCTGTATCGATACTCAGGTTTATATCGGGAACGCTGATGCTGAGTTTTACTTTATTTTTTTCACCCTTCATTGATCTCACAAGTCCGCCCACTAATTTTTTCAGGTAATCGCCGAAACTGATCCGGGAAATATCATCGGCCTGGTAAAGCATTTCATGAACGAACGCCATGGAATTGATGCGGTACTGGCTCTGTGTGAAAAGTTCTTTCACATGCTCATCGGAGATCAAACTTGATTGCAATCCGAGCAGACTGGTGATCACCTGCAAATTATTTTTTACGCGATGATGAATTTCGCGAAGCAGCATTTCCTTTTCCACGAGCGATTGTTTCACCTGTTCTTCCATTTTTTTCCGCTCGAGGAAATACGGAACTTTTGGTTTTGCTTTTTTGCTCAATTGCTTTTCACTCTTCACATACTTCTCGATCTGGTCGGGTGGAGCCATAATGAAAGTGCAATGCGGATCGCCTTTTGCTTTGCATGCGATCTCTACAGCAGTAAGCGAAATTCCGAAACTCGCTTCGCACCATCCCGAAGAATATCCTGCATTCATGAAACATACGGGCTGATCTGATTTTTTCCCGGAACGGATCCAACTGTCGGCTTCAAACGAATAAGGGTGGTGATATTTCAGAAAATAATTTTTATCGGGACTCGGCCGGCTCTCTTCGAGAATGTGAACCGACGCCCAGCCGGTGTAAGCAAAATGTACCGGTCCGGCTGATAATTTTGCAATGGGATCTTTCAATTTCATCTGCTGATGGAAATTCTTTGCATCACTGAGCCCGATGAGATGCGCCAGGTCGAAAAGCATATTTTTACCAATGAGCATTGCTTCTTCTTTTCCACGGTCGGAATAAAAACGTTGAATGGATTCGAGGAACTCGAGCGAGAGTGCAGATGCGCGCACAAGCAGGTAACGCTGGCCGTTCACTTCAATGGAAGCTTTGGTCGGATCCATTTTAAGATTACGGAAGTATTTATCCACAACCTTTTCTGCATTCTCGAAAAGATCACTGACTTCGGCGGGAACTTTTACCGTTCTCGTCCTGGATTTCTTTTTGGACACTGGATTTTTTTAGCGGCATTGCAAAGGTAAAAAAATCGGGAGCCGCTATTTGTAATTTTTCAGTGTTGCACCACAATCATTTTATTCACAGAATTTTCTCCGTCACTGACGTTCACAAAATAAATTCCATTCGCAAACGCTGAAACATCAATGGAATTTTTACCGGCCTGTATTTTTTTCTGCAGCATGATCTCGCCGAGCGAATTGTAAAGAAGGAGTTGAGATGACGGAGAATTTTTCATCGTCACATTCAGAACGTCCGCAACCGGATCAGGATAAACACTCACATTTATTTCCGGCAGAGGATTTTTTACGGAAAGCATAAGCGAATCAGGAATCACCCACACATCGTCAATGGCATAAGAAGTGAAAGGATAACTTCCACCGCGATTGATAATAGTAAGCTGGCTGTCGTGAATGAAACTTCCAATGGTGATGTATTGTTCTCCACCCACAGCTGTGTAGGTTCCGGAGATCGCGGTCCAGTTAAGCGAATCGTTGAGCACATTTCCCGGCGCATTCGCAATTTGTGGAGTGTAGGCAAATGGTGTAAGCGAATTGATGGGAGTATTTGAAATATAAATCCCGAGATTTCCATCCACCGCCCACATCGCATGATCTTCATTCATGATCACATACATTCCCACATTGTAAACTACACCGGCGACAAGCGGAGATGAAAGTTGCTGATGAAACATTTCGCGATAATCAACCTGCGAAGTGTAATAATTCACCTCACCGGCAAATGCATTTCCCGTTCGCGCGGGCTGGTATCCGCGTGCGCTCACAGGAACGCCCACCTGCCCGGGCTCGTCGCACGTGTTATAATAATCGGGGGTGTTCACGTCGGTGATCCAATTAGCTGCATAATTCAGTTGGCTAACTGAATTCGGACAAGCGAGTGTGTCTTCAAAACCGGGATTGAGAACGAGATTCTGTGCATAAAAGCTGAAGGAGATCAACAGTGCGCCTGCGAGTAAAAATTTTTTCATTGGGAAACTTTAGGTTTGTTCAGTACGCTAATTTAGAATAATTGGAAGACACCGGGATGATTACAGATTTACCAACAAAATTTCCTCTTCCAACTCACAACTCCGCTCTCCCAACTATCTTTGCCGGATATGCATGAAAAAATTCTGATCCTCGATTTCGGATCGCAATACACACAACTCATCGCGCGTCGTGTGCGTGAGCTGAATGTTTACTGTGAAATTCATCCTTACAATAAAGTTCCTGCTATAAATTCATCGGTGAAAGGTGTTATTCTTTCCGGGAGCCCGTTCTCGGTGCGCGATGTAAATGCGCCGAACCCTGATATTTCTGCTTACCGAAAAAAAATTCCTGTGCTGGGTATTTGTTACGGAGCTCAATTACTCGCGTCGCAGAATGGAGGAGAAGTGTTGCCCTCGAAACATCGCGAGTATGGCCGTGCAAATCTCGCGCATGTGGATGATGTGGATCGCCTTTTCAGAGGAGTTTCTCATAATTCACAGGTGTGGATGTCGCATGCCGATACGATCACAAAAATTCCAGCTTCATTCAAAGTAATTGCAAGCACCAGTGATGTTACTTATGCCGGTTATGCCATTGAAGGAGAAGAAACCTGGGGAATTCAGTTTCATCCGGAAGTTTATCATTCCACCGAAGGCCCTGCCTTGCTGAAAAATTTTGTTGTTGGAATCTGTCGCTGCAAACAGGACTGGACGCCGGGAAGTTTTATTAATGACACGGTTGAAGAGTTGAAAAAGAAAATTGGTAATGATAAAGTGGTCATGGGACTTTCGGGTGGAGTTGATTCTTCTGTTGCCGCGTTACTGCTGCATAAAGCCATTGGAAAAAATCTCTTTTGCATTTTTGTTGATAATGGTTTACTGAGGAAAGATGAATTTACTTCCGTGCTTGATTCCTACCAGCACATGGGGCTGAATGTAAAAGGTGTGGACGCGAAAAAAAGATTTTACTCGGAACTCGAAGGAGAAAAAGATCCGGAGAAAAAAAGAAAAATAATCGGACGCGTTTTCATTGAAGTTTTTGATACAGAAGCACACGCGATAAAAGATGTAAAATGGCTGGGACAGGGAACCATTTATCCCGATGTGATCGAATCAGTTTCTGTGGGTGGCCCATCGCAAACTATCAAATCGCATCACAACGTTGGAGGATTACCCGATACAATGAAAATGCAAATTGTAGAACCGCTGCGTTTGCTTTTTAAAGATGAAGTGAGAAGAGTGGGCGATGCGCTTGGTTTAGAACATAATATTCTGCATCGTCATCCTTTTCCAGGGCCCGGACTCGGCATTCGCATTCTTGGCGACGTCACAGAAGAAAAGGTACGCATATTGCAGGAAGCAGATCATATATTCATTGAAGGATTGAAAAAACACGGGCTTTACCGTTCGGTGTGGCAGGCGGGAGTGATACTTCTTCCTGTGCAGAGCGTAGGCGTAATGGGCGACGAGCGCACGTACGAGAATGCGATCGCGTTGCGCGCGGTAACTTCCACCGATGGAATGACGGCCGACTGGTGCCATCTTCCTTATGAGTTTTTAGGAAAAATGAGTAATGAGATCATCAATAAAGTGAAAGGAATAAACCGCGTGGTGTACGATATCAGTTCGAAACCTCCGGCAACCATCGAGTGGGAATAATGTGCTAATTTGCTGAGGTGTCAATGACCGCTGAAAAAAATATTTTTTTTACTACACGCAGTTTACTCACTGTGATGCTGGTGATGCTGGTGAATTTTTCATTCGCGCAGAAGAATAAAGATGGCGGAATAAAAAAATCAACAAAGACAGAGATCATTGATGGAAAAAAATATTACCTGCATACGGTTGAGAAAGGCCAGACGCTTTATGCCATTGCAAAAACCTATGATCTTACTGTGAATGATGTGCTCGTTGAAAATCCGGATGCGCTCAATGGAATAAAACCCGGGCAGGTATTGCGCATTCCCGCGCAGAAACAGGTGGTGAATACAACAAAACCTCCGGCAGCGGATACCGGATTTTTCATTCACAAAGTGGAAGCCGGACAAACGTTATACAGCATTGCGTTGAAGTATAATATTTCCCAGGATGAAATTCTGAAACTGAATCCCGACGCGAAGAATGGATTGAGAATTGGTGAAGAATTAAAGATCCCTTCTAAAAGCGGAAATTCGGTTGCAATTAGCAATGTGGTTAATAGCAATGTTGGTTCTGATACTTCTTTCACGCTGAAGAAAAAAGATGCATACCAGGTGGCGATGATGTTGCCTTTTCAGGGATGGAATGCAGATAATCTCGATGTAGATGCAATTACCAATGGGCAAAAAGATTTTCCTCCCAAAGCGCTTGCAGCCGTTCAGTTTTACGAAGGAGCTTTACTCGCGCTCGATTCCATGAAAAAAACCGGGATGATCATTGATCTGCATGTGTATGATGTGGACGATGCGGATTCTGAAAAAGTGAAAACGATTCTCGGCAGAAGTGAATTTTCCGGAATGGATCTCATAATTGGTCCGCTGAGCCCTGCATCTTTTTTCCCGGTTTCCCAATGGGCAAAAGAACATCATGTGGCCATCGTGTCACCGGTTTCTCCTGCTAATCGCGTGATCTTTCATCAGCCGGAAGCAATAAAAACACTTCCTAGTATTTCCACGCAAATGGAACAGTTGGCCGTTTATATTGCCGCGAATAATAAAACCGATAATATCATTCTCTTCAATTCCGGAATTCCTAAAGAAGCGGCTGCCGGAAATGCATTTTATTCCATGGCTAATAAATTGCTTTTTCCCGATGAGAAAGACAGTGTGCGTATAGCTAAAGGATTTGCAGCACTACAGGGAATGATGAAAAAAGATAAAATGAATGTTATTGTTATTACTTCTAACAACCAGGCATACGTTACTGATCTGGTTCGTCTCATCAATGGACTTGCCGATGATTATCCGATCATGCTCTTCGGTACAAGCACATGGATGACGTTTGACAATATGGATCCTGAATATCTTGAGAAATTACAGTTTCATTACGCGGCTCCGTATTTTGTTGATTACGATTCAAACATGGTGGTAAAAAAATTCATTGCCAGTTATGAAAGTTGTTTTCACTCTGATCCGGCTCCTTATGCTTATGCAGGATACGACGTCACTTTATTTTTTCTTCATTCGCTCTATACTTACGGAACTGATTTTTATGCGAAGGCACCCGAATTGAAAGGCAGCGGAATCCAGCAGGATTTTTCTTTCTATCGCAGTGATCCCGAAAGCGGTTATGAAAATAAAGGAGTCCGGATTGTGAAAGTGAGTGAATACCGTTTGCATCGCATTCAATGAAATTATGATCACAAAAGATTCTGTTTCTTCTGCATTTCGCGAATTACAATCTGCGATCTGTACCGATCTTAAAAAAGAAGATGGTGGTGCGGAATTTTCTTCTGAGAATTGGGAGCGCGATGGCGGAGGCGGAGGGATTACAAAGGTCATTCAGTATGGAGCCATTATTGAAAAAGGCGGTGTGAATTTTTCTGCAGTGCACGGAGAACTTCCCGAAAAGATCATGCATGCATTGAAAGTGAATGATAAAAATTTTTTCGCAACCGGAGTTTCCATTGTCATTCATCCGTCAAGCCCGATGGTTCCGATCATTCACATGAATGTACGCTATTTTGAACTTGCGGATGGAACCTGGTGGTTCGGCGGAGGAATAGATCTTACGCCGATCTATGTTGTAGAAGATGATGCTGTTTTTTTTCACCGTCAATTGAAAAAGGTCTGCGACAAATTCGACGCAAAATTTTATCCGTGCTTCAGAAAAAACGCCGATGAATATTTTTTTATCAAACACCGGAATGAAACGCGTGGAATAGGAGGAATATTTTTCGATCGCCTCGCGGATAGAAGTAAAGAAGATCTATTCGAATTCGTAATGGCTGTTGGAAATATATTTTCGCAAACTTACGTCGAGATCATCCGCAGGAACCGAACAAAAAAATACGGGGAGAAGGAAAAGAAATGGCAATTGATTCGCCGCGGACGTTATGTGGAATTCAACCTGGTTTACGATAAAGGAACAAAGTTCGGGTTGATGACCGATGGCAGGACGGAATCAATATTGATGTCATTGCCAGAAAATGCATCGTGGATCTACAATTTTGTTCCTGGAGACGGATCAGAGGAAGAGAAGACGCTTGCCTTGCTTAAAAAGGGTATCGATTGGGCAAATAAACCGGCCTAATTAACCATTCATCTGTTGAAAAGTAAGCTTGGTCGGCAAAATAGGGCTTGACTTGATGGGGTTTTTGTCTTAAATTGCGTTTTCAAAAAAAAAATACTTTTTCCGTCCTAACCAGAAAAGTAGATGAAACACATTTTCACGAATCTGAAAATTGCTGTTTGGAGTACAGTAATTTTCTTCGGATTCCTGATCACGGAAAATGCAAGTGCGCAGGCAAACGCACAAAGCAATATCCAGTCAGTTTCCGATCCCATTTACGGCGATTCGCTCGATGGATTTAATCTGAGCAGAGCGATTGCAAAAGCGCATGATAAGGGTCTGAATGCAAGAGAGACGACTGCGTTTATTGTGAGATGCAAACGCTCCTATGTAGATCGCAAGTACGAGCTTCCTGTCGCGCAAAAAAATACTGATCTCGCTGCCATGCGCATTCCCAACCAGGTAGCGATGACCCCTTGTACCAATATGGATTTTGAAACCGGAAATTTTACGGGGTGGACAGGATTCATTGGCGACAACACGGTAAGTTCAAATGGTCCTTTGCAGAATATTAATCCCGGAATTTTTACAACAGGAATGGATGCGCTGCTTTCCGATATGAATGCGCGACATACCATTGTTTCTGCTGCTTCCGGAAATGATATGTACGGAGGATTTCCCTGCGTTTTTCCAGGTGGAAATTATTCAGTTCGTCTTGGAAACACATATGCGAATTACCAGGGTGAAGCGTTGGAGCAAACCTTTACAGTCGGTGCTGCTAATACAAGTTTCACTTATTCGTACGCAGTAGTTCTGAATGATGGAGGACACTCAGCAGGAGAGCAACCCTATTTCCGAATTGAAATGTTCGATCAATCGAATAATCTTATTCCATGTGCTCAATATTATGTTGAAGCTGCTGGAGGAAATACACCTGGCTTCACTCCGAGTGCTATAGATCCATGGACTTATTACTCGCCTTGGAATACAGTAAATGTGGATCTCACAGCATATATGGCAAGCACTGTAACCGTTCGGTTTACTGCTTCGGGTTGTATTTATGGTGGACATTTTGGTTATGCCTACATAGATGCTTCCTGTTTTCCATATACGATTGCAATGAGTGATTCCTTATGCCAGGGAAGTGCAATTACACTTACAGCCCCGGTGGGTGCAACGGCATATTTATGGAGTACGGGCGCAACTACGCAAGCAATTACTGTGAATTCCGCCGGATCTTATTCGGTGGACATGACTTCCGTTACCGGTTGTCATACAACACTGACACGAAATGTTTTTGTTTATGCCCAACCGACCGCTGCTTTCAATCCTACTTCGCCGGCATGTTCTATGAGTTATACTTTTAATAATACCAGTTCTATTTCCAACGGATCATTGAATTACTATTGGGATTTCGGAGATCCTAATCTAACGAACGACACCTCGAATGTGGCCAGCCCGACGTACACTTACACAACGCCGGGTCAATACACCGTGACCTTAATTGTAACCAGTAATAATGGTTGTGCGGATACCATCACCCAGATTGTGAATCCGGGAAGTGCAGGATTAGCGGCATTCAACAGTACAACTGTTTGCGTTGGACAGTCAACGAATTTTACGGACCAATCTACAAATCCTACAAGCTGGAATTGGAATTTCGGAGATCCACCTTCGGGTGCAAATGATTCTGCCAATACACAAAACGCTACTCATACTTTTACAGCTGCAGGAACTTATAATGTTACACTCACAGTTGGTGGAAATCCTTGCCCTTCTACATTGACTCAAAGTGTAATTGTAAATCCGTTACCAACCCCGGCATTCGTATTCAACCAGGTTTGTGGCGGACAGCTGGTCAATTTCACCAGCACATCAACAGTTGCTCCGCCAGATGCTATCACCAGTACATCGTGGAATTTTGGAGATCCTGCTTCAGGTCCAAATAATACTTCTGCGCTTTCAAATCCGTCGCACACTTTTTCTGCTCCCGGAAATTATACGATCACATTGACAGTAAATACTACGAATGGATGTCCGCAAACTATCACGCAGAATGTATCAGTTGGACTATCCGCAATTGCAGCATTCACCGCAACTGCAGTTTGCACCAATTCTCCAATGCAGTTCACTAATACTTCTGCAAATGGAAATTCCTATTTCTGGGATTTCGGAACTGTTGCAACGAACGATACGAGCAATGTACAGAACCCGTCTTTCACCTATGCAACAGCAGGAACTTATGTAGTCACGCTCATTGCAAATCCGGGACCGTGTTCTGATACGGCAACTTTATCTGTCACTGTTGCGCCAGGCCCGCAAGTTCAATTCACCGCTCCTGCAGTTTGCATTGGAACGAATTCATCTTTTACAGATCAATCAACAATTGCTTCAGGATCGATCACCAATTGGTCCTGGAATTTTGGTGTTGCTGCAATTACAAGCGATACCTCCAATCTCCAGAATCCAAGTTATGCCTATACTACTGCTGGTTCTTATGTGGTGACGCTCACCTGTACTTCTAACAATGGTTGTCAGACTACAACAAATCAGAATGTGACTGTGAATCCACAGCCGACAGCGAATTTCAGTTCTGTTGTTGTCTGTGCAAATTCTCCGACTAATCTCACTGATCTTTCCATTCCAAATTCCGGAACGATCACAAACTGGTCGTGGGATTTCGGCGATGGATCTCCATTGGGAAATACGCAGAATCCTGTTCACACTTATACTAATGATACAACTTATCAGGTGACATTGATCGTAACCAACACTGCAGGATGTATTGATACCATTGTTCTTCCTGTTGTTACTGCTTCAATTCCGAATGTTCAGTTCATTGGAGATTCTTTGCAGGGATGCCCGGTTCATTGTGTGAATTTCCTCGATCAGACCACGATTGCTTCAGGAAGTATTACTGGTTGGACGTGGGATTTCGGAGATGGATCGCCGAATAGTTTCACACAAAATCCTTCTCATTGTTACATCACTCCCGGAACTTATCCGGTTACACTTACTGCAACGTCTAATGGTGGATGCGCAACTACGTTGAACATTCCGAATTACATTACAGTGCATCCGGTTCCTGTTGCAAGTTTTTCAGCTACTCCTCCATCAACAACTGTCACTAATACCAATATCAATTTCACCGATCTCTCGCAAGGTAATCCTGTTGCATGGTCATGGAATTTTGGTGACGGAACTACGTTATCGGATACTTCAAGCATGCAGAATCCGAGCTACGAATATTCGCAGGAATACGGAAGCAATTATACAGTAACGCTGGTGGTGAATAATCAATTTGGCTGTACGGATGATACGTCACTTGAAGTGATTGTAGAACCGGAATTCACTTTCTATATTCCAAATGCATTTACACCGAATGGTGACGGAATAAATGATGGATTCTACGGAACAGGAATCGGAATTACCTCTTACAACATCTGGATCTTTGACCGCTGGGGAAATCTTATTTTCCAGACGAATGATATGAACCAGGCATGGGATGGAACAGTGCAGGGTAAGAGTGGAACTATATGCCAGGAAGATGTATATGTATGGAAAGTTCAGCTCACCGATGTTTGGAATAAGAAACACAAGTACATAGGACACGTATCGCTCATCAAGTGATCCGTTTTGTTAAAACCCTCACTTGGGCTGATTTTTGCTTTTCTGCTTTCAATTAACTAAGTTTGTTAAACTTCATTAGGCAAACAATGAAAATGAAAAAACTAATTACTCTGGCCATCTTTATGAGCGCAACGTTATGGTCGTTCGCACAATACAGTCATGTCGCTGTAGGCCCCAATGGAAATAAAATCGAGGAAGGGCAATACAATGCCGATCCCGGAATTCTTCCCAATGACAGCAAAGAAGTCGTTGCAAATAAAATGGCTTCTGTTTACAAAATCGGCGTATGGAAATATTGGTTCGATAACGGACAACTTTCCGCCGAAGAACATTATGATAATAATGGAACCGCCATTGGTGATTGGAAAACCTGGCATCCAAGCGGTCAACTTGCAAGCGAAGTAGACAAAGCAAGCGGCGCCGCAGTTTATTATCATCCGAATGGACAAAAAGCGGAAGAAGGAATGATCAACGCATCCCAGGTGAGAACCGGCGCATGGAAAGGATGGCACGACAATGGCCAACTCAACTATACCGGCTCTTACAATGCAAATGGAGAAAAGAACGGAACGTGGACATTCTATGATTCTGCTGGAAATGTTTTTGCAACTGAGAATTATTCCAACGGCACGAAATTGAATTAAGCATTCAAACCTGAAAAAAAACCCTGCTGAAAATTGCAGGGTTTTTTTTTGCAACGTCCTCATCATTTTTTTATGAATAAAAAAGAAAGATTCGAACATGTGATCCGTTGGTTCGAAACAAATATGCCGGTTGCGCAAACGGAATTACATTACAAAGATCCTTTTCAACTTCTGGTTGCAGTAATTCTTTCGGCGCAATGCACGGACAAGCGTGTGAATATGGTAACACCTGCGCTCTTCAGAAGATTTCCGGATGTAGAAACGCTTGCAGCAAGTTCAGCCGCTGAAGTATTCACTTACATAAAAAGTATTTCTTACCCGAACAATAAAGCAAAGCACCTGGTAGGAATGGCACAAACATTATTGAAAGATTTCAGCGGAATTGTTCCTTCTACATTGGAGGATCTTATAAAACTTCCAGGTGTCGGAAGAAAAACAGCAAATGTTATTGCTTCTGTTGTTTATGATAAACCTGCGCTTGCTGTAGATACGCATGTGTTCCGTGTGAGCGCACGCATAGGCCTGAGCACGAACGCAAAAAATCCGCTGCAAACAGAAATGCAATTAGTGAAATTCATTCCGCGTGAAAAGATCGCGATCGCTCATCACTGGCTCATTCTTCACGGGCGCTATGTTTGCATTGCAAGAAATCCGAAATGCAACGTATGTGGATTGAGAACCTGGTGTAAATTCGGAAATAGGAATTTGAGAGTTATGTAGATTTATCCAATTCCGCCCCTCTTTTATTGATATAAAAATTCGCTCCCACAATTATAAACATGGCGTGAATGTTATTCTCCTTCGTCCTATATTTACTCTCCTTTAAAAAATCCTCCAATGAAAAAGTTCATCGCCGTTTCCTGTTTTTTTCTTCTCTGCAAAATGGGCATTGCTCAATTGCCAATGACAAGAAGCACTTTCAACGCACCGTATGTTCCCATCAGTTTGCCTGCTGCTACTTTATCCACAGCCACCGGCGATGATGTTGCGCAGAGTGCCATACCAATTGGATTTACATTCAATTATCTCGGCACAAACTATACAACGATCGGCGTGAATACGAACGGTGTTGCTTCTTTCGATCCGGTCATGTCCATCTCCGGAACGAATAATAATTTATATGTTGCCACTGCGCCGAATAATTCTCTCGCACCGTGGTGGGATAATATCTGGTCCGATTCTATTCTTTACCAGTTGCAGGGCGTTCCCGGCAGCCAGACATTTACCATTCAATGGACAAATTCTTATTCCTATTTCAATACAGCAACTCAACGTTTGAATTTCCAAATAACACTTTATGAAACTTCGAATGTGATCGAATTCAGTTATGGCGCTTTTGTTCCCGGTGTTGCTGCAGCGAATGAATCTGCTTCTATAGGAATTGAAGGAGCAGGCGGCCCGGGAAATTATCTTGATGCCGTAACAGGATCTGCTTTTACCAGCAATGGAATGCTCAATGCCGCTAATGAATGGCCTGCACATAATTTTCGTTTTACACCCGGTGTTCCAACTGTTCTTGCCGGAGGAACTTACACGGTGGGGCTCACAGGAAATTATTTCAGTCTCAGTGAAGCGATCGCCGATATTAATCACCGCGGAATTTCAGGACCTGTTATTCTTTCCCTCATTGATGCAAATTATGATGTGACTCCTGCCAACGGAGATAATTTTTTCCCGATGCTGCTCGGTCCTGTCATCGGTTCTTCTGCAGCAAATACAATTACTGTGATGCCTGCTTCCGGAACTTCAACAATTTCATCGGAAGGAACACTCAATGGAAATTGCGGAAATGCTGCTGCAAATAATGTGATCAGCAACGCAAATGAACCGATACTCGCACTCGTGGGCGCGAACCATGTTACGCTGCAGAATTTAAATCTCACGTGCAGTTCTACGGGAGTTGTTGATCGTGGATTACAAGTGATCAATTCATCAGCAATAGTAGGATCACAGAATAATAATTTCCAGGGAATATCAGTTACACTCAACCGTGCGAATGTAGGTTGTTACGGGATCAGTCAGCAGGCGATCACGGTCCCGACTAATGCAACAGGTGCTAATTCGAATAATATTTATCTCAACCTGAATATTTCAAATGTTTACACCGGAATTTATCTCAATGGAAATGCTGCATTTCCCGATCAGAATTGTGTGATCGGAAATTCTTCACCAACACTATTCAACAGCATTGGCGCAGCTACTCCGAATGACATCGGTGCGGGTACAGGAGGAACGGCGAGCTACGGGATCCGTGCAAACAATCAAAGCGGTGTTTCCATTTACAATAATGAAGTGAGAAATGTTTCTCATGCCGGATTTTCTACTGTAGAAGGAATTGTGATCGATGCAGGAGTGGGCAACAATAATATTTTCATGAACAAAGTTCACGATATCAATTACACCGGAACACTTTCTACCGCGAATGTGACGGGCATTCGTACCAATCTCGCCAATGCCGGAGCCAACAATGTGAATGTATTCAACAATTTTGTTTACGCAGTCGGTACCGCGTACACAGGCGCTGCATCTGCTACGCGCGCGGTACGCGGAATTTATGTGCAGTCTATAGGTGGTGGAAATAATACCAGCACGATAAATGTTGATTTCAATAACGTGCGCATGGATAATTCGTCATCACCGAATATTTCCGGAACCTGTTTTGAAAGTGGCGCAACAAACGGGCCGGTCATCAATACCAGAAATAATGTGCTGGCAAATTTTACAGGAACGCAAACAGGAGTTGCTGTTCACTTTGCAATGGCAACGCCTACGACAACTGCAATTGGCAACGCGGGATCTATTTCCAATTACAATGATCTCTACATAAATAATGCTGCGAATGGTTATACCGGAATTGGCCAGACCACGACTTATGCAACGCTTGCCAACTGGCAAACAGGAATGACGCAGGATGCAAATTCAATTGCAATAGATCCTGGTTTCAATTCACCGAATGATCTTCACGTTACTGCAGTGGGTTTGAATAACACAGGAAATATGACTGGAATTACATGGGTGACTACCGACATCGACAATCAATCGCGTTCTGCAACTCCTGATATCGGCGCTGATGAATTTGCGCCACTGCTTCTTGATGCAGGAATTACTTTGCTCGTTGCGCCTCTGAACGGTGGTTGTCATTCTTCCACCGAACAAGTTACAGTAACGCTGAAAAATTTTGCTGCAGTTGCACTTGATTTTTCTGTGAATCCTGTGACGGTGACAGTGAATATTTCCGGCGCAGTTACGCAGACATTGACCTACACCATTGTCGATAATTCATTGAATGCAAATAATCCTCTTCCATCCGGATCTTCACTTGTTGTTCCTGTTGGAACTTTCAACATGACGACGAATGGAAATTATGTTTTTGATTCTTACACTACACTTGCAGGCGATGGAAATCCGGCGAACGATGCAATGGTAACTGTGAATATCGGTTACATGGCAGGAAATGCGATGGCGAATCCTGCTTCAGTGTGTGCAGGTTCTTCTACAACATTAACGCTCTCCGGTTATTCTGCAGGAGGAACAATTCAGTGGATGAGTTCAATCGATGGTGGAATTACATGGAGCAATGAAACAGGTCCGGGTTCAACAACTAATTCTTATGTCGCTACTCCGGGAGCAAATACACTTTACGAAGTTTCATTCTGTGGCTCTCTTCTTTCGAATGTCGACACGGTAAATTATTTTCCGGTCACATCACCAACTGTTGTTGATGATACAGTTTGCGGCCCGGGCGTTGTGAATCTCACTGCGAGCGGAAGTGGAACGATCTATTGGTACGCTGCCGCAAGTGGAGGTACTGCACTTGCAACGGGTCCTAATTATTCTCCGAATGTTGGAGCGACAACTACATTTTATGTTTCGAACACGAATGGAAGCATCACCGATGGAGTTGGCCTGTATGATAATTCTGCAGGAGGAGCCATGTCAGGTTCTGCAAACAACCTGATCTTCGATGTGCTTTCCAATTGCACACTCGCCGGCGTTTATGTTTATCCTGCTACTGCCGGAAATGTGATTATCGATCTTGAGGATAATACAAATGCTATTCTCAACACAGTAACTTTTGTTGCAACTGCAGCTGATGTTGGTCAACGGACTTATGTTCCGCTTAATTTCAGTTTAACTCCTGCAACAGGAATGCAACTCGTTCGGAATTTTGCTTCGGTGAATTGCTGGAGAAATAATGTGGGCGTAACTTATCCTTACACCTTGCCTGGAATTCTTTCCATCACCACAAGCACAGCGGGTGGAGGATTTTATTATTTCTTTTACGACTGGCAGATTAATTATGGTTGCGAAAGCCCGCGTTCTCCACTCACAGTCGTTGTAACAACACCTGTCGCAATTTCTGTTTCTCCTACTTCAGCAATTCTCTGCAATGGCGATAGTACAAATCTTACCGTGAGCAGCGCCGATCTGAATTACGGATACACCTGGTCGCCGGGCGCAACGCTGAACACTTCTGTTGGAACAAGTGTAATGGCAACACCAACGATCACGACTACTTACACGGTGAATGCGCTCGATGCAGGAACAGGTTGTCGCGCTACCGACAGCGTGATGGTCACAGTGAATACGATGGGAATTTTTTCAATTTCAGTTTCTGATTCTGTGATCTGTTCCGGAAATCCCGATACGCTCGTTGTAAATCTTCCGATGCAAAGTGTCGGATTGTTTGATAATTCCGCCGGAGGAAATCAATCTGCTTCCGTCAACAATTTAATTTTCGATGTGTTTTCTAATTGCACTCTTGCCGGAGTTTATATTTATCCGGGCGCTGCAGGAAATGTGATCATTGATCTCGAAGACAATACAAATGCTGTTCTCAACACCGTCACGTTTGTTGCAACTGCTGCTGATGTGAATCAACGCACGTATGTTCCTTTGAATTTTGCACTCACGCCTGCAACGGGAATGCAACTCGTACACAATGTTGCGTCGGTCATGTGCTGGAGAAATAATGTCGGTGTAAATTATCCTTACACACTTCCCGGCGTCATCTCCATCACCACCAGCACAGCCGGAAATGCATTTTATTATTATTTCTATGATTGGCAGATTCAAACTCCGGGGCCTTACACGTACGCGTGGACCTCTGTGCCGGTAGGATTTACAGCGACAGGTGATACAGCATTTGTTGCACCAACTGTGAACACACAATATTTTGTGACGGTGACAGACACACTTGCAGGATGCACAGCAACATTCAGCGCCAATGTAAATATGCCATCACCAATGAATGCAATGATCTCAGGAATAAATTCTATTTGTGCCGGAGATTCTACTTTATTGGTCGCAACAGTCAGTGGCGGAGATGGAAATTTTTCTTTCCTGTGGAGCAGTGGACTTGGTACAAATGATTCGGTGTGGGCAATTCCTGCAGCCACCACAACTTATTCCGTAACGGTAACGGATGGATGCGGATCGATTTCTACTGCAACTTATGCTGTAACTGTGAATGCAGGCCCGCCTACAGCATCATTCACTTATGCTGCAACAGGATTGATGACGCTTACATTCACTGACGCGTCAACAAATGCAACATCATGGTCATGGGATTTCGGTGATACGCAAACATCCACTTCACAAAGTCCGACGCACGTTTATGCCGCACAGGGAACCTACACGGTAACACTCATCGTTACGAACGGATGCGGAACAGATACCACCACCCAGATTATTATTGTAGATGGAGTGGAGAATATTCCATTTGCAGAAAATATTTCTGTCTATCCGAATCCCGCGAATGGAAAATTCAATGTGGAGTTCAAAGGAATTTCAGGAGGAGAAATGACGTTGCAGTTGTTCGATATGCAGGGATCATTGATCATGAGGAAAACGGTGAATGCAAAATCAGGAATGATCATTCCTGTGAACGTGGAAGGATTCGCAACCGGACTTTACATGCTTAAAATTTCCGGAACGAGCGGAAGTGCAGTTTTCAAAGTTGACGTTCAATAAAAACTGAATTCAGAACAGAGAAGGGGAGTGACTGACATAGCCCACCGATTAATCGGTGGGCTATGTTTGATTTATGGTTCATGATTTTAAATTAAATAAAAAAGCTGCCTCATTGCTGAAGCAGCTTTCCCTTTTCTACCCATTGAAATTTACGGAGCGATCTTCGTTACGCTGTCGCTCCACGGGCCTTGTCCTTTTGTGCCGACAGCAGCGATGCGGAAAAGAAATTTTGTTCCGCTGTTCAGGTTCTGCACGGCGAACGATGATTTCGTAGTGGTGCCAGCGCGGAGCCAACCGGTGAGGCCTGCAGGATCGGAAGTGTATTCCATTTCATAAATTTTGCAACCTGCAATGCGATCCCAATGCAAATCCACTTCGCCGGGATTGTCGCCGGTGGTGGCATTTACATTTTGCGGTTTAGGCATTTCACCAATGTGTGCGTGGGTGATGGCGATGTCGAACCCTGCGCTGTTGATGATGGTTGTATTTCCGTTGCTCATGGTTTGAACGTAACCACCCAACTGCGAAAAAAGAAGATCGAGATGTTCTTCTTTATCATTCTGGATCACGGTTTTTGTTTTCGCTGCATCACGGGCAATTTGCGCAGCGTTGAACGCCGTTTCAAGATCGTTTGCAGCGGCAGTCACGGTTGCCAGTGAAGGATTCGGCGTTGTGAAATTGCTGTTGCCCGTCATGTCTGTAATAACCTGGCGAACCTGCTGGACTTTTTCAGGAACAGTTAATCCTCTCAGCCCTACTTTCAGTTTTGTCATAAAAGTTGTTTTTTGAATTTTGATTTGTTTTCTTTTCCTGTTTCATCTCCGGAAAACAGGAAAAGAAAAAT